>CAZHZB010000055.1:0-6445 GCA_964537045.1 uncultured Candidatus Bathyarchaeia archaeon
GGAAGAGTCAAGGCTTCGATCTTCACTTTGTGACCGTCTTTGAGGTTGAGGTGTTTTCTAAGAGGAACAGGCGCAATGATTTCCAAGACCGAAACGTCGTAGTGACTTCTCAAAGCTGAAATCAGGGCTCCTTTGACCTTGTTCTGGACTATCACAGGGTAACATTTCACTGGACCGAAAGTGCGATCTTCGTTCATGAAACCCTCAATTTCCACTGCTGGATAGGCTTCAAGTTCATTTCGCGCTTTGGTGTCATAGTCAGTTGTAAGCTTCAAGTTGAGTGTTCCTGGATAAGGATCGAACCCTAGTTTTTCAATGAACTGTTTTCGATAGTTTTCTTTGGAAATGTAGTACGCTCCCTCGCCCAGTCCGGTAAACACCGTGCCTTCGAGAGTGATTGAAGGTGGATACGTCGACTCCATCACAAAACGGAGCGTCTGGTGTAGTTTGTTGAGTTCTTTTGTGCCTGCATCTGTGATTCTTATGAGGCAGCCCTCAGGAGTTGCGGTTCTTTTTATCCATCCCATATGGTCAAGCTGTATGAGATAACGTGAAGCAGTCTGCTGAGAGGTATCAAGCTTCTGAGCCAAGTATTCGGTTGAGATCTTTGCAGTTCTACGATGTGCTCCCATCTCAGCCAATTTGAGAAGCGTGAAAAGGTAGCGACACTCGTATCCCTCAGACATATCGGACCACCACGATCTGGTCTAAAGGATATTTGATTGAATATTTAAAAGACTCTGAAATGAGTAGCTACCAAGAACTCACACATATGTTAGTGAGAACTCTTAGAAGCTGAAGGCATGTTTAGACATGTATAAACAATCCATACGGAAACCTTATTTTTCCACCACTGTTCATACTTCAATTCCTAGAGAAGGCCACACATGTGAAGACAATGAACATTGTGTTGATTGCAGTTTGTGCCGCGCTTTATGCTGTAGTGGGTCGTTTGACCGATTTCGGTGTCACGGTAGGCGGCGTAGCTTTCTGGCCAGCAGCGGTTATTCCAGCGGTTTTTGCTTTTCTGTTCGGACCGTTGACCGGAGGAATTGGAGCGGCTATTGGCATATTCATTCGGGACATGCTGTTTCACGGTGATCCTTTGTTGAGTCTTGCAGCCGGAGTTTCGTCCAATTTTGTAATGTTCTTTATCATTGGGTACATGTGTCGTTCCAACTTGGACTGGAAGAGAATTGGCACAAGCGCAATCATCGGCAGCATCATTATCGGTGTTGGGCTTTCTCTTCCCACGGTTTTGTTGCCGGCTGAGACGCAGGCTTTCACAGGTCTGTCAGCTTTGCAGAGTCTCATTCTATTCGTTGTTGCTGTCGTGGTGAGTCTTGTTGTGATGATGGTGGTCGCCAGATACTGGTCTGAGTGGACGAATTATGCGGTTGGTTCAATCATCGGCCTCGGAGTGGGAGCCACAATTGTGGCCACAGTGGTTTGGGGTTACAGTCAGATCTTGTTTTCTCCGCAAGGTTACTTCAAGGCTCCAATAGGTTCATCGTTTATTCCGATTATCTTTGTGTGGACTTTTGCTACCGAAATTCCGTTTATTCTATTGCTGGGGCCTCCGATAGCTAAGGCAATTATGAGGGCTTATCCGTCATGGAGACCGCAACTGAAGTCTGACAAGAATACAGAGCAGTCGTGAAAATGAGTTTCAAAGCTTTTTCCCCAGCAGGGATTTCGAGTTTTTTCGAGATTTGCGACAAGACAGAAGATGGAAAACCGCTGAGTGATCCCCTGAAAATAGGAGCCCGTGGGGGCGGCTTCGTAACTGAAAAGGGAGTATTCACTGAAGTAGTTCTTGCACCTGCAAAAAAGAACAGTATAGAAGTTGAAATAAACGGAAAACCCACTCCACTGGCCGAAACAACCTGTGCCGTAGCAAGAAAGCTCTTGCAGAAAGCTGATTCACCGTTCAAAGTAATGGTGAAGCATCGCATTGAAGTTCCCGTCGGAGCAGGATTCGGCACCAGTGCTGCAGGAGCGCTGGGCACAGCATTGGCCTTATCCAAGGCTCTGAACATGAGTTACACCTACAACGAATTGGGGAAGATAGCACATGTCGCAGAGGTCCAGTGCAAGACAGGACTTGGAACCGTTGGACCACTCATGCTCGGCGGCTGCATACTCACAGTTGAGCCAGGGCCACCGGGAACAGCTGTAATAGATCGAATACCTCTGACATCAGATCACGTCATCGTCGCTGCGGTTCTCGGCGGCATACCGACAAAGAGCGTGCTTTCCTCACCTGAAAAGCGACAGGCAGTCAACAAAATCGGCAGGAAAACGCTTGAACAAATCCTATCAGACCCCTCGCTTGACAACTTCATGCATTGTTGTCGAGACTTTGCGGAAAAAACAGGTTTCATGAACGACCGACTGCGAAGGCTAGTCACGCTAGCCGAAGGCGCAGGCGCAATTGGTGCAGCGCAAAACATGGTCGGAGACGTCATACACGCAGTAACCACATCAGAAAACGCAAAGAGAGTCGCTCAAGCTTTTATGCAAGTGCTACCTCACGAAAGAATTATTACGGCAAAAATCGACTTCCAAGGCGCAAGACTGCTAGGATGAAAATAAACAATGAAAAAGTTCAAGAACGTAGCCGTTGGCGGCACATTCGATGAACTCCACAGAGGACACAAGACCCTGCTGATGAAAGCCTTTGAAATCGGCGACAATGTATTGATCGGTCTCAGTTCTGACGAGTTTGCCAAGAAAATGAAGAAACCTCACATAGTCGCACCCTACGAGCAACGATTGAAGGACCTCAAAAATTTTCTCACGGAACGTGGATGGGCAAAAAGGGCAACAGTGGTTCGTCTCGACAATCCATACGGTCCAATAGCTGCAAACGGAGGCGTCGACGCTCTAGTCGTAAGCATGGAAACCGAACCAACGGCCAAAGAGATCAACAAGAAGAGAAAAGAAAAATCGTGCCCTGTGCTTCATATCGTAGTCATAGACATGGTTCCGTCCGAGAATCATGCACCAATTTCCACCACCCGAATAAGATGCGGAGAGATAGACCGCGAAGGACATGTTTTAAAGCAAAAATAGACGTTTAAGACCCCTTACAGAGAAGAAAGAAGAGATATTGGCGTGCACAGGACAGGCTTTGCTAGACTCCCGCTCCATTATGGAAAAGCTCCTAGATATCTAGTCGTTCGAATGCGTAGACTCGCAAAAGAGATCGTCACAATCATACTTGAGGAATACGGATCGGACGATTTTCTGCGACGAGTATCTGACCCCTTCTGGTTTCAAGCCCTAGGGTGTGTTCTTGGATACGACTGGCATTCTTCAGGCGTGACTACGGTTCTGACTGGAACGTTGAAACAAGCAGTAACCCCAGAAGAACACGGCATTGCGGTGTGCGGCGGAAAGGGCAGAGTCTCTCGACTCGCACCGGAGGAGATTCACACGATAGGCGAGAAGTTCGGTTTTTCGGACAAGAACATTGAATCTCTGCAATATGCAAGCAGGATGAGCGCAAAAGTAGACAACACCGCGGTGCAAGCAGGTTATCAGCTGTACCACCACGCGTTCTTCATAACGGAGGACAAGAGGTGGGCCGTAGTGCAGCAGGGCATGTGCGAACAAGATCGCACGGCGAGACGTTATCACTGGCTTTCAGAAAGGACAAAAGAGTTTGTTGTTGAACCGCACAACGCAATTGTCGGTGAAGCCAAGAAGCCAAGAGTCTTGGACTTGACGGCCAAGGTAAGTGAGGGATGCCGGAAAGTTTCAGTTGACTTAGTCAGAGAACACCCAAAAAGACTCATGAGACTCGTCATGTCGGCAAGACCGGAATTTCAGAAATCACTGGGCGAATGGATGCCAAGCACTGCTGACTTGAAATCGAAGAACGTCCCTGAATTCCTGAGCATGCCAAGGAACATCAACTGGAAAACAATGAAAAACGTCTACGAGTTTCAGCCAACCAACTATGAAGAGCTGCTCAGCTTTAGAGGCGTGGGATCAGCAACCGTAAGAGGACTGGCTTTGATCGCAGAACTCATCTACGGCGAAAAACCGAGCTGGAAAGACCCAGTGAAGTACTCTTTTGCTTACGGAGGAAAGGATGGAGTTCCGTATCCAGTTGACCGCAAAGCGATGGATGAATCAATACAGATCCTTAGACAGGCAGTTCAAGAAGCAAAAATCGGTGACCAGGAGAGAATGAACTCGCTTGAGAGATTGAGAAGATACGTTCCACCTTGAATCGCCGATGTAATGAGAAACATCAGGCTTTCACAAAACGAGTGGATACAAGTTCGTTTGCAAAGGGATGCGGCTCACAAGGCCACTAGTCTCCTTCCGTTTTGTGAAAAAACAGACCACGTACGTTACTTCGAATTGCTTCGAAAGTCAGAAGCAATCACGTTTTTCTGGCTGTTGACTGGGGAAACGTATTAAGGCAACAAATCTCGTAGCTTATGATTCACTAATGAAGGGCCATTAATGGAGACTATTGCTGTTAGAATTGAAGGGCTGGTTGTCAGCTACGGTTCTTTTGTCGCTGTCGAAAACCTGTCGTTCGCGGTCAAGAATGGTGAAATCTATGGACTCCTAGGTCCGAACGGTGCTGGAAAAACCAGCACGATCAAAGTGCTTGTTGGAGTATTAGAGCCACGCGCAGGAAAGGTCGAGATATACAACACGCCAATCTCGAATGAAGTCGAGGCAAAAAGCCAAATCGGCTACGTGCCAGAAGAAGTCGTATTGTTAGACTCGCTAACACCGAGAGAATTCTTAGAGTTCACAGCTTCAATAAGACGACTAGATACGAACACTGTCAATTCCAGACTTGAAAGGTTCGCATCTGCTTTTGAATTTAAGCAATATTTCGACACGCCGATCGCCGCTCTGTCCATGGGCAACAAGCAAAAAGTCGCAATTCTGGCTGCGATGCTGCATGATCCGAAACTCTTGATACTTGATGAACCACTGATCGGATTGGACGCGAGATCCTCAAAGATCCTCAAAGAACTAATAACATTCCATGCTAAGAAAGGTGGGGCTGTCATATTCTCAACTCACATCATGGAAGTTGCTGAAAAACTGTGCACGAGAGTCGGGATAATAAACAAGGGAAAACTGGTTGGCGAAGGCACGGTGGATGATCTTAGAAAACTGGTGCGGAGCGCGGAAGGCTCCTTGGAAGACATCTTCTTGAAGGTTACAGAACAAGAAGCAGGAATGCAGGACATAATCAAAGCCCTCGAAGAGGAGTAGAAAACTCGGTGAAATTCTCGGAACTCTGGAGACTTTCAAGCACAGTCTACAAGGAAGTCTCATTCCAATCAATCTTCTCGCTCAGAGCTGGTTCAGGATTACCTCAGAGCGGGAGAAGAGACATCAAGCAACTCGTCAGCAGCGCAAAGTTCAACACTCTGATTAGTAAATCGGTCACCTCAGTTTTCTTAGCCATCTTCGCAATCACCGTTTTCATACCGATACTCTTCAGCGATATGGGACCGCCGATTCCGAGAGAAATCGCAATTCCAGGAGGCATCTCAGCGTTTCTCACGGTCGTGCTTTTTCTGATAGTCTTCATGGGTCTTCAGATGTCCACGTCCTTCGTGTCATCCAAAATCGTGGACGTTCTTAGCCCCCTCCCTCTTTCAAAACGCGACATCTCAAGGATTGTTTTCTTGTGTTTCTTGAGAATATTCGACATCCCGCTAGTCTCCGCGGTAGTAGTCTTCTTGGCAGTCTTCTTTTTCATCGGCGGCTCAATCTTAGGTGGAATAGTATCCCTCGCGGGCATCGTGGTGACCGAGATTTTTGCATTGACTCTTACCGTACTCCTGGCAAAATTCTTCTATGCAAAGGTCGCGAGGGCAGGAGGCAGATCGTTTTTTCAGACAATTTTGAGATTCATGTTCATGCTTGTATGGATCATTCCCACATTCGCGGCATACTTTGTTGTGAATTTTGCGAGAGAGATAGTAGTAGCCTTTGCATCCCTGACACAAGGACTTGCGAGCGTTTCCCAAACGATTGTTTTGATTTATCCGTTTTCCTACGGATTTCTGGTCTCTTACGCCGCTTTCCTGTCCAAAATTGACTACTTAGCTCTGAGTTTGTCGGTTGTGGCCTCAGCCGCCTACGTACTTCTTGCCTATTACTGTCTGAGATGGGTAACCGGGACGGTCAGAGAAATCGGAACGGGTGCCGTGACGCGAAGTGTCAGAGAGATCGTAAAAGATACAATCATCAAGCCCCAAATTCCATGGGTCGGAATCATCCGCAAAGACATACGGGTCGCCTCAAGATCGCCTTCCTATGCAAGCCTCTTTCTGCTGCCTGTCGTACAGACCGTCGTGCTTGCCGTAACCTTTTCCTCCTTCAGCGAAATCGGCCCCGCTACTGCTCTGGGCTTGCTGACTGGAATTTCGCTCCTAACACTGCTGCTTCCGCCCAC
>CAZHZB010000056.1:0-6433 GCA_964537045.1 uncultured Candidatus Bathyarchaeia archaeon
CGCTAGTCACTCTTGGCCTTGAGTATAAGCACTTGGATCCGAGAAAATGCGCAGAAATCCTCACTAGGTCAGCAACAAAGAAGCTATCCGAGTTCTTCGATTCATGAATCAGTCAGGCCGTCTTTTTTGTGTTCACAGAACCTTTTCAAGAAGAACGTCTTCACGGCGAATAGAATCTTGTTCTATAAGAATGTTAGCAAAACCTGAAATATCCCCCCAATGGACTAACAAGAGTAAGGGGAAAGGAGAAATCAGCGTTGAAGGTAAGATTTGTTGTTACGGCGCTAACATTGGTTCTCTTTGCGATCATCGTCAGTTTCCTTGCCATGAAGCCTGTAACATACACCGTCAATGGATCTGGGAGTCTGACAATTCTCAGCGTTGTTCCTTGCGATGTATCTGGAAATCCCAAGTATTCCTTTGAATTGGGGAAGGTCGTCAATTTCAAAGTCACTATTGATTGTTCAGGATCTGGAATGGCAAATGTGTTGTTGTGTGCAAACGTCTATGATTTGAGTGGTGCACCGCAGGGAAGTGCGTGGTCCAATGTTACTGTTTCTTCAGGCAGCTCTTCTTTTGTTCTGGGCATGACTATTCCAAAGTCAGCTGAGGTTGGAAATGCTGCCGTCTATGTCGGTGCGTACACTGATTGGCCGCAGAACAGTGGATTTCCTTTGTGTCCGGAAGTGTCGGCAGTTTTTCAAATTGTTCCACGAGCACTTTTGGGAGATGTTACTGGGCCAATTCCGAACGTTCCTGATGGCAAGGTAAACATGATGGATATTGCTGCAGTCATCAGTAAGTTTGGAACAACGCCTTCAAGTCCGAACTGGAATCCAAACATGGATCTGAACAAAGATGGCGCAGTCAATTTCCGTGACTTGTTCATTGTCCTTAGCAACATCACGCTATGATCATTGAGATTGGATGAACATAATGCTCTTCTAACCCTTTCTTTCTCAAGAACTCCCCCCAATCTGAAGGAGGAACGGGCTTTGCTCCAACCTTCAGATATGGTTGCTTGGATAAACTAATTAGCTGGCAGTTTGTTTGGTTGAGAGTTGATAAACATGAACCTGTGGAAAGACATACCCGTAGGAGATCAGCCTCCGATACTCTTGAACGTCATAGTCGAAGTTGTGAGTGGCTCTAGAGACAAGTATGAATATCGCCCCGAATGGGAAGCGTTCGTGTTGGACAGAGTGATTCCCTCATCGGTGGTTTTTCCGGTGGAATATGGTTTTATCCCGCAGACTTGGGCGGAAGACGATGATCCAATGGACATAATGGTTCTAAGTTATGAACCGCTCGAAGTTGGTTGTTTGGTGAAAGTCAGAGTAGTGGGTGCGCTTATCGTTGAGGACGAGAAGGGCGAGGATGCAAAGATTCTGTCGGTGCCCGTTAACGATGCGAGATTTGACGGCTACCAGAACATTGCTGACGTTCATCCTCACAGATTGAGGGAGATTCAAGAGTTTTTTGAGACGTACAAAAGACTGGAGCCCACCAAGTGGGTAAAATTCAAACAATGGAAAGACCTTCAAAATGCTTCACTCGTTGTGCAAAAGGGTATGGAGAACTATCTGAAAATGGCGAGGATTTACCGAAAGTAATCATGCGCGAGTGTCAAAGAGTCAATATGTCCTGCTGATTTCCTTTCTCATGATCTCAACGTAGATACACAAACTTTAATTTCAGAATTGATCGAGTAGTAATCTGGACTTGAAATGGCAGAGTTTGCTGAAAAGGTAAACATCAAGCATCCAGTCGACCCGAACCACATTGATATCCAGAAAGACCCGTTTCACCCAGCAGCCTATATCATAACTCTTCCATTGGACTCTGAGCCTTCCTATGTCTGGCACACTCTCTTCATGCAGGAACTTTGGTCAAGTCTAGACTTCTGGGACAGAAAAGTCGTTTTAACTGGAAAAACGATGAGACTCGTGACGACTGCCAACCACGTTGCGGAGAAGTTGCGCTGGCTTGAAGGCGTAGTCATTGGCACTAACAAGCGAGTGGACGAGTACAACAAGAGGCTAAGGGCAGAGAGTGCAAGAAAGTTGACGTTGCTAGACGAGGAAACGATCAGGAAGGACATATCGAGCTGGCAAGTCAGCCGCGTCAGAGTCTAAACTGGACGAAACAGGTTGCGGCGGTGAATCAGATTGGTTAGGTCAGCTGAGGCTCGGTTTGTTTAGAAAATCGGTGATCCGCTTTTGGAACAAAGCGTTACGTATAAGCTCACTCTCTCTTATCCAAGCAGGCAATGGAATTCGAAACTGACTGGCAATTCTTTCTAGTGCTTCCTTCAACGAGTTGAATTTCAGGGGTCGTTGGCGCATGGCGTTCTTCACATTTTCTCGCACTTGCCAGACACCCACCGGCATGATATAACCAGGGTGGGCCTCGCGAAGAACGACAACACTCGCCTGGCGCCTCTCTTTCACGAGTTGTTCACAAACGGCCAAACGTGCCGCGTAATAACATCCTCCAATTTCCGCGTACGTCGTTCTTCCATCGTGACCTTCCCAGTCAGAGAACAAGACGGTTTCTTTTCCGTCAGGGTTCCAGACGGTGCCAGGGTACCATGCTTCGATAGCTTCATAGTTCCATTCTCGAGGCATCATGAGTACTTCAAACACGTTGTCAAGGTACTTCGATTCGTAGATTCTATATTCATTCATCTCTGGCAACTCTCTAACCTGAGTCATCAAATTCTTTGATAATATATCATCAACTGCCGTGATGCTCCAGCGTGTAGGCACGAATCGACGATTTTTCTCTACTCCGAAGGCTCCGACACTGAAAGCTCTCTGAATCTTCGTTTCAAACACGCCTTTCCTGTAGAGCTCAAGAACAGCCGGAATGGCTTTGAGATCAGAGTCTCCGTATGCTTTCTCGATCTGAGGATCCCATGTTGTGTTGCTGATGTTCATGTCCCGAATTGGAGCTGAGGGACCGAAAGGTTGGGTTTCATCACTCATGAATATTGAACCATGCGGTTTTCTTGTGAGGAACAGTTCAACATCGACGGGCTTGATTGCAAGGGCCAGTTCTCGAGTCCCTTGAATGATTTTGCCCGCTTCACTGAATTTTTGGACATGGACGCGTTGCTTTCCACGGATAAGCATTGACCGAAAAGCCACAATTTCGTCCATCGATTTTCCAAACCAAAGTTCAGGCAGATCGAACATGGCCGTGTCCGCTTCCACGGGTGGAACTAACGGGCCTGCATACACGTTTGGATATCCAATTCTTCCTATGAAAACGCTCGGAGGAGAAGCCCCTGCGATGTCTTCACTGTTCATCAATGGTACGCTTTTCAGATAGTAGTTGACTTTCACAATGATGGGGCACCTGGTCTTGCCACACAGGTTTCTTGAGCCTTTGCATACGACGCATAATCCACTCTTTGAGGCTCGTGCTGTTATTGTTGGAACATCATCCTGAGGAAGTCCACTCTTCTTCAGAACATCATGTAACCAAGTGTTTGAAAATCTCCCAGTGGTGCGTTGTTGGGAAAACGCCAATCTCTGATCATTTAGAATGACGGTTCAAGTGTGTTATTATGTTTTCCCCGCAACTTTATGTTAATTGCGAAGGGTTTGTTTTATATTTCTGATATGTAAGAAAATCTGTTGTGAAGTGTGATGAGTGAGGAAATTCGGTACTACAAGGGTAAACATAAGGTTCTCGTATTGTCTAAGAGCCGCGGACACTGGGTCGTGAAGGCTTTAGAACCTTTTGAAGACGAACTCTATGGGAAAAACGTGAAGGTCAAGGTTGGCGAGAGACGGATTGTGCCTCCGAACGAGCTTTTCAAATTGAAGGGAACATATCCACATGTTAAGGAACACGCATACGAACTGAAAATGGAAAAGAAGCTCAAGAAACTAGTCGGGGAAGAGGGAAAAAAAGCGTCGAGTCCTAGCTAGGTGTTTTCCAAGTTTCAAGTGCTCCCTTGAGTTCTTTGTGTGTCTGGGCAAACTCCTCTAGCTTTATTCCCTTCAGGGTGGCTTCAACGGCCTGCCTCATTGCCTTTGCGCCTGCCACTGTGCCGTCTTTGTGGCCATGAATGCCTCCTCCGGCTTGAATGATGAAGTCTTTTCCAAAGAATTTCATGAGGGCTGGAACAAGTCCAGGATACAGTCCGCCAGAAGCAACAGGCATGACCGGCTTGAGGCTGATCTTCTCCGTGCTCAATGCTTCACAGTTTTGTGCTACTTCTTCCCTTGTTTCAAACATTTTTCCGACGACAGTTCCGACGTGAAGCTGATCTACACCTATGATCCGCACGGCTTTGGAGAGGACTCGCATCGAAATTCCGTGCTTTGGGTTTTTGGTGAGTGCCGCGTGTCCTGCTCTGTGAGCATGAATCACAAGTTTGAAGTTTTGTTCTCGAAACGTCTGCAAGCCGGCAAACCCGCATGTCAAGACATCTATCATGGCGTATTCTCCGCCCTGTTTCAAGATCAATTCTGCTCTTCTCAGCATCTCTCTTGTTTCAGCCGTGACGTTAATCATGTAGACCTTTTTTTCACCAGTCTCTTCTTGTGCCCGATCTCTGCTTTCCAGAGTCTTCGTCAGCCGATCCTCAAACGGGTTGAATTTCTGGCTGCTCAGGTTTTCATCATCTTTGACTATGTCGCATCCGCCGATCCATGCGTCATAAGCAACTTTTGCGTGATCGAGCGTTCTGAGACCTAGCTTGGGCTTGATTATTGTTCCTACTAACGGTCTGCTAGAGATTTTCAGCAGTCTACGGATGCCTTCAATGCCGTACTTCGGGCCCTTGAAGCTTCTGACGAGAGTCGGCGGAAAGTCTATGTCTTCGAGTCTCAGGTTCTCAAGTGTCCTCAAACCGAAGACATTTCCTGCGACACTGCTCAGAATGTTCGGCATATTCCCAGGCTCGAAAAGCTCAATAGGGTAAGCAATTTTCACTTGATTGCCGCTAATGCTGAACACATGGGCGGCAATCTTCTCAACGTATGGTTTGCTTGTTGTAAGCTCTGTCCATGTTCCGATGGAACTCTCAGCCGCAACTGCGCCTGCAGCCTCTTTCATGCCTACTCCAACCGGTTCTACACGGAAAGTGCAGATCATATCATTTTCTTTAGGCTTGTATTTCAAATCAACAAAGTCCACATACCGCAAAGCGAGGCAACCTCACTATGACAGGGCCGGTGTTTTCACTTAAAGCTTTCAATTTAACCCTGCGTCTTTGAAAAAGTCAGAAATTGTAGTACTCTTGAATGATTTTGGCGCCCTGGCCGGGATTCGGACCCGGGTCCTGCGGGCGACAGCCGCATATACTAGACCGGACTATACTACCAGGGCAAAGACGCCGTAGTCAGTAAAGAAATACCTTCACTAATTAAGCTTTTTTGGCAGGTTTCGCCCAGTTAGGTTTATTCGCAACGATCAGACTAGTCTAAATCATGATAACAATAGTCGGCGCAGGAAAAGTGGGAAGTTCGGCAGCCTTCAGTATTTTGGGGCGCAGAATAGGCGACGTACTCCTAGTAGACGTTTCAGAAAATGTCGCTCTGGGTGAGGCTCTGGACATGATGCAGGCTGCACCAGCGATCGAGTTTGACGGAAGAATCGAGGGCACGAGTGACTACCGGAAAATGCAGGGTTCAGACCTGGTGATAGTGACGGCAGGTTTTCCTAGACAGCCCGGGATGAGTCGGATCGACTTGATTAACAAGAATGCAGCGATCACAAAATCGATCGTCAGAGAAGTCGTCAAGTACGCTCCTGAATGCAAGTTGATGATGGTAACCAACCCAGTAGACGTAATGACCTATGTTGCCTACAAAGAATCAGGATTTGAAAGAAACCGCGTCTTCGGCATGGGCAACATCCTTGATACCCTACGGTTCAGATCATACATTGCACTGGAATTGGGCGTTTCAAGAGAAGATATTCGCGGGCTCGTAATTGGAGAACACGGAGACTCAATGGTTCCCCTTGTGAATTTTGCATCCGTGTCAGGCATACCCATAACAGCGTTACTAGAGAAGGAACAGATTGAAAAGATTGTGAACCTGACCAAGAATTCTGGGGCTGACGTCATAAAACTCAAAGGGTCAACTATCTACGCTCCAGCTGTCGTCATATCGATCATGGCCGACGCTGTTTTGAGAGGCCGAAACAGGGTAACGAGCGTTTCCACATATTTGAACGGTGAGTACGGTCTCTCGGAACTGTCGATCGGCGTTCCATGCATTCTTGGACGAAACGGTGTTGAGAAGATTCTGGAACTGAAGTTGGATGCCGATGCACAGGCTGAGTTCGAGAAATCTGCTCACATGATAAAAAACGGAATAGCAAAGATGAACCAATTGACCTGAGAATCAATGTTCTTTATGGCGCTGGGAGTGGGATTTGAACCCACGCGGCCCCGAGAGGCCACAAGCTGTTA
>CAZHZB010000057.1:0-6408 GCA_964537045.1 uncultured Candidatus Bathyarchaeia archaeon
TGAAGGAAATCTGGTTGAACCCGCCTTGGCTGGAACAGTTTACTGGGCCTATGTTATTTAGCCACGTCCAGATTTGGCTGCTGTTGGTTGTCGTAAAAGCGATGCTTGCGTTTCCGTAGTAGGTGCCGGTGATGCTGTCGTTGCTCTCAGAAACCAGGGCGTTAGATGCCCACAGAGTGCTGTTCTGTGTCCACTCGTCTTGATTGAGCCCGTTAGGCGCAGTGATTTCGAGGCTTGTTTTGGACATTGCTACGTACGCGAAACCAATGTTCGCCAAAACCAAAATGAGGATGATGATTGCGGGACCTACGTAGCTCGGCTTTTCTGCGATCTTCTTGAACGCTTTATGAGGTGCATAGATGACTTCGAGTATGTTGGGTATTTTCAACGATTAACGCTCCGCTTTCTAGTTGTGTTTGGCTTATTAATTGTTTTCTACATCCCATTTTTCAAACGTCTATATGTTGTGTAGTCAACGTATTCTAAGAAGGGGTTTTCAGCTTGATATTTGACTGTGAGCTTCTGGTTTTTCCTCTTCTCCAATATTTGATCAGTGGCAACGAACGAGTAGGCGTCGCTTCCTGCACCTGAACCGTAGCTAGCAACAACTACTCTATCGTTTGGTCTAGCTACGTCCAAGACCGCCGCCAATCCCACGGGCGATGCACCCGAATACGTGTTGCCGAATTTGGCCACTTGAAGCATCGGCAGATACTGTTCTTCCTTGAAGCCCAGCTCCTTAGCGATTCGTACCGGAAACTGGACATTGGGTTGGTGGGCCACAAAATAGGTCACGTCACTAACTTTCAGGTTGAGTTTGTCCATCAGCTTTTTGGATGATTTTCGAACGTGCTTGAAATAGGCAGGATCTCCTGTGAACCTGCCTCCGTGCATCGGATATGCTTCACCGTCTCTTCTCCAGAAGTCTGGAGTGTCTGAAGTGCATGAGTACCATCCTTCAATCTCGGCGATCACGTCACATTTTCCGAATATGAACGAGGCGGCCCCGTATCCAACAAACAGGTCCAATTCGCCTCCCGGGCAGTCTCGTGGTGCCGCTTGCGAATTGTCGCTGCCTGTCACCATCGCGTATTTGATGTCTGACTTCGGATAGTTGACAATTGAGGCCGCGTCTTTGAACATGCTGGTAGCTGCTTTGCATGCAAATTCTGTGTCCACGGCGTCGACTCCTTGCATGTCTTCTTCCTCTTCGCCGAGTCTGAGAACTTGCGCGACTTTTGATGCGATTGGTTTAACAGCGTACGGGTTTGACTCGGATCCTACGTAGATCTTTCCGATTTGGGAGCTGTCGATCCCGGAGTGCACAAGTGCAAGCTTGCCGGCTTCAACCGCTGCGGTTATCGAGTCTTCATCGGTGAAAGGCACGGATCGCTGAATATTGTCTTCTTTTATTCTGAATCTCGACGTGTACACGCCGTAACCGACTATTCCCGGCAAATCGTACTCCTTTTTCGGCTTCGTTATCTTATACTCTTGATGCGGGTAATACTCGTCTGCAAACGTAAATGCCAAAGAGATCGTGGGAACGACATCGGCCTTCTCGACCGAGTAGCGTCTTCTGAACCGGGGGACAACACTTCTTCCTTCGAGTGCTGAGAAATCGATGTTTTCGTTGCATTTCATGATCCTGTCGGTGAGTCTTCCTGGTACGCGGATTCTGCCGTCGTGGAACGACACTACTCCGTAAATGTAGTTTCCAAGCTTGGTGAATTTGTTGGTTGGTTCGTTTATGAGCGTACAGACTTCAAGAGTGCCCTTCTCAAAGAAAAGATCGGTCTTGACCATTTTTCCATAGCTCTTTCTGCCGCATTTCCCGCAGTAGTCTCTGATCTCAAAATACTCCTTTCCACACATCAGGCAGCGGTTGGCGCGTAACCTGTCACCAAGATAGGAAACTCTTCTCTCTATCGGTTCACTGCTCACTTCTAGTCTCTCCCCAGAATGTACGTGTAGCCCTTGGTCCCAAAGCCTTCGAGTTCAAGCACGCACCCGTACTTCAACTCTTTGTCAGGCTTCACTTGGCGGTCGCAGGCTTCGCCTCTGAGTTGTTTGACGATTTCGAAGATCTGTGCGCCTCCTGTGGCTCCCAAGGGGTTTCCATCAGCCTTCAGACCGCCGCTCATATTTACGTAGAGCTTGTGTCCGTCTATTTCATAGTATCCTTTGTATTCTTTACAGCTTTCATACACCGTTTTCCATGCAGTTCCCGATGGACAAAAGCCCAGATCCTCGAGTGAAACCATCTCCATTACGGTCGACTGGTCATAGACCTCGAGGAGTTGCAGATCCCATAGGTTCCTGTCCGCCCTCTTGAGAGCGGTTTTGATGGAATTCTGGGTCACGAGAAAGTGGGTCAAATCTTCTCTGGCTGGATAGGTTAGGTAGTCTGTTGCTGAGGACGAACCCAGGACATAAACGGGCTTGTCTGTGAACTTCTTGGCGACGTTCTCGCTGGTCAAAATGACTATGGATGCACCGTCTGAGATTGGTGCGAAATCATAAAGTCCAAGCGGTTTGTGTGCGTCTTTTCTTGCTTTCAAGACTTGTTCGACTGTTATCTTCCTCTGATACT
Source organism: uncultured Candidatus Bathyarchaeia archaeon (assembly GCA_964537045.1). Classification (GTDB taxonomy): domain Archaea; phylum Thermoproteota; class Bathyarchaeia; order Bathyarchaeales; family Bathycorpusculaceae; genus DASPPK01. The sequence goes on from CAZHZB010000057.1 coordinate 2,594, forward strand.
GCGCGTACTCGTTTTTTGATCCGTGGAAGTGGTTCTTGACAGCAATCTGCGCCAAGGCGATGTTCAGTTTTTCCAGGTCTTCTCCTCTTAAACCGTACTTCTTGACGTAGGCCCTGAGCAGTAGTTCATGGTTTGCTTCGGGTGTGCATCCTGCGTAGTAGCTCCATGGGTCTTCAAGCAACATCAGGTCGTCACGTATTTTGTCCCAACGGTCGGTCATCTTTTCTATTCCGCCTACTAGCACCATGTTGTACCTTCCGGCCTGGATGGCGTTGCAGGCGTTTGTGAGAGCTGAACTAAAAGATCGCGTGACCTCCATTGGAGCGTGAAGCTCGGTCAGTTCTGAGAGGAATCCTTCTTCTAGTCCGAGCTTGTTAGTGATAGGAAGAAAATAGTCTGAGAGGTAACAGGCTTCAAGATCTTTGCGTTCAATGTTCACTTCTAAAGCTGCTTTGAGCCATGCTTCCTCAATCAGCTTTTCGGGCTCTTTCTCGTAGTGTTCTCCAAACTTGGTTCTTCCAGCAGCAACGATGGCTGCACGGTTTTGCATTGTGATGCTCCTTTGCGTTCGATTAGCACATATGCGTTTAAAGATCGCTTTTAAACCTACCGTTAATCCAAGGAGTAACTACTCGAACTCTGTTTCAGGAGATTTTTGGTAACAGGTCGTTCTTTCGATGAGCTAGTTTGGACAGTTGCCTCACGATCGAATCATTCTATCTTGCTTCTTTCGTTTCAATGATCTTGATGTCGCGTTTTTTGAGCTCACTGAGGAATTCTTGAACAACTTCTTTTTCCATGCCCAGCTTTTCCGGGGGAATAACTCCTTTTTGTTTGATAATCCCTTTCAACATCAACTGTGCAACGATTGACATCGGATAGGCGGTGGTTCTTGCCATCGCTGTTATTCCATGCTTCTGATCGTACTTGTCTAGCATGTGGTAAACGAAGCTCAATCTCTTGCCGTTCTTGACCCCACTAACTTCAACTTTCATCGCAACAAAATCCTTGATCTCAGGGATCTTCAGTTTTCGTTCAAGGAGTCTGGCAGTCAGCCTTCTGGGGGAAACCAAGGTGCCTTCGATTTTGACTTTCTCCTCTTCAAAAAACCCCATTTCTTCAACCAGTTTTATTTTCTTGGCGTGTCCGGGATATCGGAGTGTTTTCTCCCACATCTCCTCAACGTCTTTCAAGGTCTGCGATAGTGTTCTGAGTCCATCAGTATAGAAGGCTTCGAGCTTTCCCACCTTTGGAAAATTGATTGCTTCAACCCCGCTTAAGGCTTCGACTTCGGTTTTCTTCCCGTGCTGGATGATTACTGCTTTTCTCGTGTATTCATCGATGAGACTGTCAGGCGACCAGGTGATGACATAGTCGAGAGGTGGCACCGGTTTTTCAGGGAGGCCGCCCACCATTATTTTGACTGAACTGGTCTTTTCCAGTTTGGCGTAGGCGTGTCCTACGAGGAAGTTGCTTATGCCCGGTGCCAATCCGCAGTCGGGGACTATTGTTATCCGTGCCTTTGATGCTGCCGAATGGAGCTTCAGGGGGTTTTCGGCCATGTAGGAAACGTCAACTAGGCTTTTCTTTGCTTCAATGCATGCTTCCATCAGAGTGTACCCGAGGGCTCCTGGCAGAAACCCCATTGCTAGGTCGAACTTTTTCAGTGTTTGAAGCAGCTTATTGCAATCAGCAATGTCCAGTTGCATCGATGACACGTTGTTTCTACCGATGCGTTCCACGACTGCCTTGGATCTGGAATCATCCTTGTCGGCGATGACGATTTCAGTTGATTTCATACTCGTAGCAAGATCCTCGACTGCCACGGAGCCTATGTTCCCAGAACCTACCGCTATTACTTTCATAAATGGTGATTCACGTTGAATATTCATTAAAGACTTTCGTTACAATGTGACGGGAAACTTGAACAGTGACTCGGATTTGGTGAGTAATGCTTTGAAAGTCTTATATAGTCCCAAATCAATTTTACCCTGAGCGAAATGGCTGAAATCTGTTCTACATGCGGGCTACCGAAGGACTTATGCGCTTGTGGTGAAATCGAGAAAGAGCAATTGCGAATTCGCATACGCCTTGAGACACGCAAATTCGGCAAACCATCGACAATAGTGGATGGCATAGATGAGAAGAACACGAATCTGCCGGGAATTGCACAGAAACTGAAGGGCTACTGTGCATGCGGCGGAACTGCAAAGAATGGTCAGATAATGCTTCAGGGTGACCATCGCGACAGGGTTCGAGGGTTCTTGATAAAGCTGGGCTATCCGGAAGAAAACATAGAGATTCAGTAAAACCAACGCTAAAGGTGCAAGCGCAACATGGGGCTGCTCCAGAACATCCGTGAGGTATTGAAGACCATAAAAAGGCGAAAACCCTCAAAGATTTATTGTCCAAGATGTGGGAGTCCCTCAATTCACGTGTCAAGCAGCACGGATTTTTGGCTCACACCAACGCGATATTTGTGTAATGAATGCGGTTACCTAGGTTCTCTGTGTATGGAACTTGAAAAAGAGGAAGACTGACCAACTGCTTATTCAGGTAATTCAAGGTCTAACTGTTTTTTCAGGGTTTTGTAACGGTTTCTTACAGTGACTTCCGTGACGCCTGCGGCCTCTGCTATGTCTTTCTGCGTCTTTTTCTCGTTGTTCTTTAAGCAAGCGATGTATAGTGCTGCGGCTGCAAGACCCATCGGGTCTTTTCCGGCAGCGGCTCTTTTCTTTCGTGCCTCTCTTAGGATTCCAATGGCTATTCCTTGGGTTTTGCCGGATATTCCTGTTCTTTCTGCTATTTTTGAAACGTATGTTAGTGGGTCTGCTATGGGCATGTGTACGTCGAGTTCACGTAGTAGTAGCCTGTAGCATCTTGCGACGTCTTTCTTGTCCACCAAGCTGGCTTCTGCTATCTCACGTAATGTTCTTGGTGTTCCACTTCCACGGCATGCTGCGTACAATGCTGCTGCAGCGATTGCTGCGATTGATCTGCCTCGGACCAAGCCTTTGTCAAGTGCTTTGCGGTAGGTCACAGCGGCCTTCTCTTTTATCGGTGGTGGAATGTACACTTTGTCTGAGAGTCTGTCGAGTTCAGCCATTGCTTGAGCCAAGTTTCTGTCGATTGAAGAGTGCACTCGTGATCTGATCTGCCATTTTCTGAGACGCCACATTTGAAGACGCGTTGATAATGGAAGTTTTCTACCGAAAGCGTCTCGGTCAACTTGGCTGATGGCTGTTGACAAGCCTTTGTCATGAACAGAATAAGATGTTGGTACACCAACACGGCTTCTTGACGCTTTCTCTTCTTGGGTAAACGCACGCCATTCGGGTCCTTTGTCCATCATTTGTTCATACAAAACCAGTCCACAGTCGCCACACACGGTCTCGCCGGTGTCATAATCGTGAATAAGGTTAGAACTACCACACTCCGGACACTTATCGACTAAGCGTTGGCGAACACCGCTTTCTTTTTTACTCAATCCATTCCGCCTCGGGTTTTTTCCGTAGAACCGTGACGATTCGTCATCATATTTCAGAAAACAGTGCGTTCGGTTCCGCGTAGCTATCCACGTGACATGTTTAGATATATAAATCTTGCGGTTCCGTCAAGAATATTCTCTCCACAAATTTCGAATAAGGACAAAGACTACTGATTATGAAGAGGTAAGTTCTGATTACGAATTGATGGATAGTAAGGTTTTAATCAAAAACAGCTTATTAGGGAGTTGACCCTAAAAACAACGTACTCCTATAGCCCGGTGGTGTAGTGGACAAGCATAGCGGGCTTTGGACCCGCCGACGAGAGTT
>CAZHZB010000058.1:0-2387 GCA_964537045.1 uncultured Candidatus Bathyarchaeia archaeon
CTTTCTCAAGCCTGCTCAATACTTCTTTTGTAGTTCCGACTGCCACGATTTTTCCGTTCTTTGCTGCGACTGCCCCGTCTTTTATTATTCGAAGATCATTCATTTCATCTTTCGTCTGAGGCCTGTCGCTCGTTCCATTCAGTGTGACCAATTCGTTCGCGTTGACTATTGCGAAATCAGCCTTCGTCATCACGTCTGCGTCTCCTTTTGCTGCTGTCTAAACGTCTAGGTACTTCTTCCTTTCCCACTCGTGTACGGTGCGGTTGAAGTCGTTCCATTCTCTTGTCTTAAGCTGTAGGAACTTCACGTAGAATTCGTGCCCCAACTCATCTTGCAGGAATTTGTCTTTGGACAACTGATCTAATGCTTCTCCTAGATTTCCTGGGAGTGTCTCTATACTCTTTCTAGTTCTCTCCTTATCACTCATCTCGTAAACGTTCTCTTCAACAGGGTCTGGAGGTTCCATTTTCTTCCGAATGCCATCTAGGCCAGAAGCTAGAATTCCCGCAAACGCAAGGTAGAAATTGCATGATCCATCAGTGGGCCTATACTCTACTCTAGTCTTCATGTCTTTTCCAGGAGGTACTCTGATCAGAGCTGACCGATTGTATCTTGCCCATGAGATGTACACTGGTGCCTCCCAGCCTGGGACAAGTCTCTTGTAAGAGTTTACAGATGGGTTTGTTATGGCTGCCAATGCCTTTGCGTGAGCCAAGATGCCCGCTATATAGCTTAAGCCTATGTTGCTCAGGCCATGATTCTTGTCTGGGCCGCAAAACATGTTTTTAGGCCTTTTCTCATCTATGAGTGTAGAGTGAGTGTGTAGCCCTGCACCGTATTGATTGTGAAAAGGTTTCGGCATGAAAGAGGCGATGAGTTCCTTTCTCGCTGCCATTAGTTTCACGAGAAACTTGACCAAATAAAGTGTATCAGCCATCTTCAACGCGTCCAATTTTTCAGCAGCCATTCCCCACTCCAGTCCCAATTCCAGCTCATACTTCCCTGGAGGTACTTCATGGTGGTGCTTTTCAACTAGAATGCCCATGTTTTTTAGGTTCGTTACAATTTCAAGTCTTAAGTCGATGCCGGCATCAGCTGGAGGAGTGTCCAGATAACCTCCTTCGTCAAGCAGTCTGATGTCACCACTTTCATTTTTCTTGAACAGAAAGTACTCCATTTCGCTGGACGCGTAATAATTCACAGATGGTCCCATGCTTTTCTTAACGCTCTCGATCACCTTCTTGAGAATATATCTTGGGTCAAGCGCAAGGGGTTTGTCTGAATCAGGCTCGAAAATGCTGCAGATCACTCTTGCAACTCTCTGGGGAAAGAGATTAGCCGGCAAAGCTGCAAACGTGTCTATATCTGGCATCAACTTCACGTCGCTTTTGCTTATGTCGACCATGCCGATGGATGATCCGTCCACGTGTATGCCGCCTTCGGCGATCTTTGGAAAAAGTTTAGATGGGACCCACAGTGAATGCAGTCTGCCAGATATGTCTGTAAACTGTAGTGCTATCTCTTTCACGCTTTCTTTTTCAATCAGTTTTGTAACTTCTGCTATGCTCATTCTGATTCCCTACCGCATAGAACATTTTCTTCTTGTACGACTCTCCTTATTAATGCAATGTCTTTCCATCACATGTCCTTAAAGCAAGTTTCTTTGCAAGTCAGTGTATTTCAAGATAGTTGGGAGATTTATCTACTCACTGAATGAGTCATCTCGAAGCAGAATTGCGAGACTTCTGGAATTAGACTTATATTCAGCGAGAATCACGGCCTGACACGAGGTTGTGTAGGAATGGAATTCAAGGTTAACGGCGTTCCGTTGGAAGACGATTTTTGTGAGACATTTACGGTGCGAATCGCCAGAATACTTGTAACGTCCGTAAACCGGAAGTGGGCTCTGGAATCAGCCATGGAAGCCAAAGGGCTCGGGAGATCTGCCACTATCCCACCCTGCGAGGCAACCATTGAGGCTGAAGCAAAACCTGAAGAGACTCCGGACGGCCGACCAGGGTTCATAATCCAATTTCTAGACAGAAAAGCAGAAGTGTTGAAAGATTGGTTCGTTGTCAGAATAAGGAAGGGCGTTGTGCCTTATCCGAAAACCAGCGTCTTTGACGCATTACCAAAGGAAATGGCGCAAGACTTCATAGACATTAGGGGAACTATTGTACAGACCTTCGGAGATGGATTCGAGGAGGAAACTGAAGCCTTCGGAAGGCATGTGCTCAAGATTCCCCGGATGGATGGATACTTTCACGTCGAAACAAGATTCGGGATAGCCAAAGGCGTCGCCGGAGGGATGTTTCTGATTTTCGCCGAATCTGATGAAGCCGCACTGGAGGCCGCAGAACAAGCCGTCGAAAGCATCAAAACCGTTC
>CAZHZB010000058.1:2487-6267 GCA_964537045.1 uncultured Candidatus Bathyarchaeia archaeon
GATGAAGCCGCACTGGAGGCCGCAGAACAAGCCGTCGAAAGCATCAAAACCGTTCCCTATGTGGTTGGAAAATTCGCTGCTTCGGGAACCAAGATTGGAGGGAAAAAATACAAACAGGCAATAGCAACGACCAACGATGCCTACTGTCCAACCCTAGCGGGGAACGAAGGTAGCAAAGTCCCTGAAGGCGTGAAATGCATCTATGAGGTAATAGTCAGCGGACTGAGATCAGAAGACATCAGCAAGGCAATGAAAGTCAGCATTGAAAGCGCCACGAAGGTGAGGGGTGTGGTGAAAATTTCCTCGGCCAATTACGGTGGAACGTTGGGGAAGGGAAGAATCTCACTCCACAAGCTTTTCAATCCTGAAGCCTAAAGCCCTCCGCAATTAGGATGGTGAACCGACGTGTTCGTTTGCGTGAGTACTGAAGACTTTGCATACCGTGACTTGTACGAAAGCCTTCTGAAAGTAGGTTTTTAGGCTGGTTGCCCCATAGAGGATGAAGTGCTTCCAATGCGACAGAAGATTATACTGAGCTCCAGTGCCATACTGAGGTCTGAGCCTCAATATTACGAGACGTACGCGGTTTTCAACTACAGGAAGGTTTCAACGGAGTTTCTGACAGAAGAGGAATACAGGGTTTTGGAGCGTCTCAGCAGGCAGCCAAGCTTTTCAGATGAACTGGCTGAGGAATTGCATGTTGACCACGGGAAGTGTGACAGGTTTCTCAAACGTATGGTTGGATTGGGATACGTTGGGCAAGGTGAAATACTGGGCGAGGTCCCGTCTTTACGAGCAGACGTTGATCATGGGCTTTTCAAGAGGTTCCCCATTCCGTTTCTTTCTGCACCAATGTCGGTAGATGTTTTTGTCACAAGCCGATGTAACCTGAGATGTGCCCACTGTTTCGCCAGCAGCAACGAAGGAAACACGAGCGAACTTGCCTATGAGGATCTGGAATCCATTTTCAATCAGCTTGAAAGCATGGGGGTCTTCGAGGTTAGGGTTAACGGCGGTGAACCTCTTCTTCATCATGAAATCGACAAGATTCTTGCTTTCCTCGGGAAGAAACGGTTTCGCAAAGTGATATTGACTAATGGAACATTGCTTGACGGGAGAATAGTGAAGTTGCTCAAAGAATCAGGAACGATACCAACGATATCTCTTGATGATTCTCAAGCAAAGAGCCACGATTCCTTCAGAGGAGTTGAAGGAGCCTTTGACAAAACCATCAAAGCTATGCGGCTTCTACGCGACTGCGGCGTTGAATATGGAATAAACTGCTGCATTAACAGAACCAACATGGTTAGATATGAGGAAATCATAACTCTGGCTGAGAAGTGTGGGGCGAGCAGAATCGCGTTCTTGGATCTCAAACCCACAGGAAGAATGAAGAACAACTTGAGCCTTGTTCCATCATACAGGGAATATGAAGGGCTGATGGCTGGCCTGTTGGTTGCGAAGGCAAAACATAGAAAGATCGATGTTGCTTTAGACGTCTTTCTTCATTGTTATCCCCTGCGCGAATCGATACTTGAAGCTAGGAAGGGGTTTGTGTCCTGCTCCGCGGGCAAGACTAGGTTGTCGATAGATAGTGATGGCTTCGTTTATCCGTGCAACATGGCGATATCTGACCCACAATGGCGTATGGGTAACGCCAAGAAGGACGGCGTCTCAGACGTTTGGTTCTCTTCGAAATGGGGCTTTTTCAGAGGCAAAGTGAAGGTTCAGGACCTTGAGAAATGCCGTTCGTGTGGGAAGCTAAACAAATGTAAGGACTTCTACTGTCGTCTGCTTCCTTATGCGGCGAGCGGCAACTTGTTTGGGCCTCACCCGAAATGTAGTTGAGAACACTCGGGCGTACGCCTCATAGTTTGTTGTTGATTTAAGTCTTTATTACCAATAGGTAAGTTTATATATTACCTAACAGTAATTACGTTCTGGTAATAAAAGAAGGGAAGAACAAGTGAAACTCAGACTCCAGCTTGTACGAGATGGAGAAACCCTCTTCGAAATCCCACTGTCTCTAGAGGACTGGCCGAGACAGACTTTGGACGACGAGTTCAAGGCGACAGAGGAGAGTTTCCGCAAGTTCTCGAAAATCTTCACCGCCTTGTCACATGAAACGCGGCTCCGAATGATGCGACAATTGATGGAGTCAGACGACCACACACTGAGCTTCGCCGATTTCATGCAGGACCTGGATTTGAACCCAAAGATTGTCTGGGAAAACTCGAGAAAGTTGGAAGAAGGCGGCATGTTGGAGAAGACAGGAAGGGGGAGATATGCTTGTTCCGAGTTCGGCGGAACGTTCATGATGTTGAGTTTGGCGTTGCGCCGTTTGATCGAGTCAATTGATGAAATGGAAGGAGACGAGGGAGGTGAATAGGATTGTCGTTTGACGACGATTTCAGAGACATGTTCGAGGACCTTGACCTATTCAAGCTTGTGCGAAAGTCTCACAGTGAACTAGAAAGAATTCTTGAGAGAATAGAGAACGGTGAAATGAAGGGTACTTGGGAAGTGAAAAAAATAGACGAACCAGACATGAAGGGATACACGATAAGAGGACGATTCGGGCTGGACGAGTCACTGCCTCCGCTTGAGCCAATTGAACCGTTGAAGCCTTCTAAGAGACGACCATCACCTGATAAACTGTTCGAACTGCCAAAAGCCGCGTTAGAAGAGATACGCGAACCACTTGTGGACATATTTGAAGAAGACAAAATCCTCAAGATCTATGTCGAACTGCCGGGCGTGGAAAAAGACGACATAAAGCTGAAGTTCAACGAAGGATGCATCGAAATCAACGCCAAGAACTTCTACAAGAAAATAGAGTTGCCCAACAAACATCTGGCAACACGAGCTGCATCGACAGAGTACAAGAACGGCTTACTGCACATCACTATCCCCAAGACAAATCGGCTTCGCAAAGAGGACCAAAAGAACCTCAAGTCTGTCTGAGAGATGCGGCCTTCCACTTGCTCTTAGAAACCTTCCTTTTCTCTTTTGGTATTAGATTTTCTATCAGAAGACAACATACTCAAAATCCTTGGGACAGTGTATTTAAGATACAGCGATGAAAGTAGATTCCAGCGGATTGCCTTGAAAAACAAGGGGAGAGAAGCAGAGCAGAAACATCGGGCTGGAGTGAAAGAATCCGATGATAACAAGGGTTCTGGAAAGCTGCGTTCCAAGTGGCTGAGAACCACTGTCATTGTCGCTTCATTTCTGCTCATACTCACAATCGGTCTTTTCGTCTGGAACAGTTCCAACAGGACACCGCCTGATTCGGGACAGCAGCCAGGTCTCGAAACCCCTAAAGCTGCAATACTTGATGGATTGTATTCTGAATCCCCAAACCCGACTTTCTCACAGAGTCTTACAAACTACCTTTCTGCGGCAGGATACACGGTCGACAATTTCAGAGGGGAGAATGTAACGATAGATTTGCTGAGTAAGATAGAAGGCTACAAAGTTATCGTTCTGAGACTGCACAGCACTTTGGATTCAATGAGGAATCTCTACATATTCAGCGGAGAGCCCTATGATGCCGCTAAGTATTTGTTGATGCCTCAATCGGTGCGAGTCGCTAACACTACGGAGGGAAAAATGTACTTTGCTATAAGCATATTCCTTCTGGGCGCGAACAAGGCGGACAGTCTGAAGGATTCAACTGTCATTTTGATGGGGTGCAATGGGACAAGTGATGCGTATAGCATCAACAGACTTTTCGAGAGAGGAGTCAAGATCTACTTCGGTTGGACAGGCTACGTGGAT
>CAZHZB010000059.1:0-6005 GCA_964537045.1 uncultured Candidatus Bathyarchaeia archaeon
GTCCTAACGTAGTCGAGGATGGGTTTCGCTACACTCATTGACGCAACCAGCAAGATTTGTAAATTACTCCAGCATGCACATGCCAATATAAGGTTTCTATTAGAATCTATTGATGCGAACATCGACACTCATTAAAACCAGCCTATTTGCCTACTTTTTTTGAAGAAAGACCTATAGCAAACGCTCAACATCTGCGAGTGTTGGCGCACCTATGAAAAAAGGCATGATCTTTGACATCAGAAAATATTCAATTCATGACGGGCCAGGAATTCGTACCACGGTATTCTTCAAGGGATGCCCGTTACGTTGTTGGTGGTGCCACAACCCAGAAGGACAGTGCTCAGAGCCTGAACTGGTTTACAGGAGAAGCAGATGCATCACCTGCGGGGAATGCTCAGAGAAATGTGAACGAGAAGCCATACAGTTGGCGAAACAAGGCATATCGATTAACAGAAAGAAATGCAGTCTATGCGGCGACTGCTCCAGAGTGTGCCCATCTGACGCTCTTTCAATTGCGGGAAAGCAGCTGAGCGTGAAAGAGGTTCTGGAAGAAATAGAGAAGGATAGAGTGTTCTACGAAGAATCTGGAGGAGGAGTAACGTTTTCGGGCGGAGAACCGCTGTTGCAGCCTGAATTCTTGAACGCCCTTCTCAAAGAATGCAAAGTAAGAGCTATTCACACAACTTTAGACACTTGCGGGTTCGCACAACCCGAAATCATCGAAAGAATACAAAGCAAGGTGGATGTTTTCTTGTATGACCTCAAAATCATGGACGACAAAAAACACAGAAAATACACTGGCAGATCAAACGAACTGATACTCAGAAATCTTAAGAAGCTGGCCGAAAGCGCAAGGCAAATCGTTATCAGTTTTCCGGTCATACCAAGCATAAATGACGACGAAGAGAATGTTATGGAAACAGCCAAGTTCGTGAGTTCGTTGCGAAACGTGCAGCAGATCAATCTGCTTCCTTATCACAGAGCAGGAATCGAGAAGTACAAGAGTCTAGGAAAACCCTACAAACTGGACAGAATCCGGCCTCCAACGAGTCAAGGAATAAAGTCGGTAAAGGAAAGAATGGAGGGTTTCGGAATAAGAGTGGGTATAGGGGGAGGATGATGTGCAAGAAAGAATCAGGAAACTGAGAAAACAAAGTGTGATTGCCAAGCCCTACATTTCTCCCGAAAGAGCGATTCTGATAACAAAGTTCTATCAAAGCAAGATCGCCAAACAAGTACCTGTTCCTATGAAAAGGGCGCTTGCATTCAAGCATCTACTTGAGAACAAGAAAATCTGCATCAACGACGGAGAGTTGATCGTGGGTGAGAGAGGTTCAGCTCCGAAGGAGACACCGACGTATCCAGAGATATGTTGTCATACGCTCGAAGATCTTGATGTTCTCAACTCAAGAAAGAAGATTCCGTATGCCGTAGATGAGAGAATGATGAGAGTCTACAGAGACAAGATTATCCCTTTCTGGAAAGGCAGGTCGATCAGGGACCTAATATTCGACAGGATGTCAGACGAATGGAAATCCGCGTTTGAAGCTGGCGTCTTTACAGAATTCTTGGAGCAAAGAGCCCCAGGACATACGGTTGTGGACGACAAAATCTACAAGAAGGGTTTGCTCGACTTCAAAGAAGACATCGCTAGAAGCATTGAGAACCTTGATTTTGTGAAAGACACAGAGGCGAGCGAGAAACGTGAAGAACTCAAAGGAATGGAAATCGCTGCGGACGCTGTGATCCATTACGCTGAACGTCATGCTGAGTTGGCGAAGGGACTTGCGAAAAAAGAAAGAAACGCCAAAAGACGAAAAGAACTTGAGAAGATAGCAAACGTGTGTTCGCGTGTTCCAGCTCATGCGCCCAGAGATTTCTGGGAAGCCCTGCAATGTTATTGGTTCATTCATCTCGGAGTCATTTCTGAACTCAACCCATGGGATGCATTCAACCCCGGACGGTTGGACCAACATCTCTATCCCTTCTACACGAAAGATCTCGAAGACGGCACTCTGACAAAAGAACAAGCAAAAGAGCTTCTCCAAACATTCTGGGTCAAGTTCAACAACCAACCAGCACCGCCTAAGGTAGGAGTCACTGCTGAAGAAAGCTGCACCTACACTGACTTTGCACTCATAAACACTGGCGGAGTCAAAGCGGACGGTTCAGACGGAGTGAATGAGCTTTCATTCCTTATACTCGACGTCGTAGAAGAAATGAGGTTGACTCAACCCAGTTCTATGGTTCAGATCAGCAAGAAAACACCTGACAGATTCTTGAAAAGAGCAGTGGAAATAATAAAGACGGGCTTCGGACAGCCATCAGTATTCAACACGGACGAAATAATTCAGGAACTCCTGAGACAAGGAAAACGCATAGAAGACGCCAGAAACGGAGGGTCAAGCGGATGCGTAGAAACCGGAGCTTTCGGCAAGGAAAGCTATATTCTCACAGGCTACTTCAACCTACCCAAGATCTTAGAAATCACTCTGCACAACGGGAAAGACCCAAGAACAGGAAAGAAAATCGGGCTAGAGACCGGAGATCCGGTCAAATTCGGTTCTTTTGAAGAACTGTTTGAAGCGTTCAGAAAACAGCTCAATCACTTCGTCGACATCAAAGTCGAAGGCAACAACATCATAGAGCGATTGTATGCTGAGCATCTTCCAGTTCCCTTCCTTTCCATCCTTATTGATGACTGCGTGACTAAGGGCAGAGACTACAACGATGGCGGCGCACGGTACAATACCAATTACATTCAAGGAGTCGGACTTGGGACAACTACCGATTCGTTGGCTTCTCTGAAATACAACGTTTTCGACAAGCGATACATCACGATGAAGAAGATGATCAGTCTTCTGAAAACAAACTATGACAGACAAGAGACACTGCGCCAGAGGCTTTTGAACAAGACACCGAAATACGGAAACGACGACGATTATGCAGACAGCATCATGAAAGACATTTTCGAAGCCTATTTTGAAGCGGTAGACGGAAGACCAAACACCAAAGGCGGATATTACAGGATCAATCTGTTGCCAACAACAGTTCACATCTATTTTGGAAAAACCGTCGAAGCCACTCCTGACGGAAGAAAAGCAGGAGAACCCTTGTCCGAGGGAGTTTCACCTGTTCAAGGAGCTGATCGTAAGGGACCGACGGCCGTGATTAAATCTGTGGCGAAAATTGATCACGTTAGAACGGGCGGAACACTTCTTAACCAGAAATTCACGCCGCAACTTTTAGCTGATGAGGTCGGAATGAACAAGCTTGCACAATTGATACGCACCTATTTCAAGCTGGACGGCCATCACATCCAGTTCAACGTAGTAAGTTCAGGCATGCTGCGTGATGCGCAGAAGCATCCTGAGAGATACAGAGACCTCATAGTGAGGGTCGCAGGATACAGCGACTACTTCGTCGACTTGAGTGTAGACTTGCAGAATGAAATAATCAAAAGAACAGAACACGCGAGCTTCTGACCGAAACTTTGAAACGCATGAAACTGCTTGCATCGTCAGTTGCGGATAAACGAAATCTGTTATAAGCACTGTCGTTTTCAGATTGGATTGGGAAATGCGATGGAACTAAAGAGAACGCTGAATCTTATCGACGCGACGGCAATTGGCATCGGAGCCATAATAGGCGCCGGAATCTTCGTCGTGCTAGGCATCGCCGTAGACTATGCTGGGCCTGCCGTCGTTATTTCGATGGTCATTGCGGGAATAGTTGCCCTGTTCTCCGCATTGAGCTTTGCTGAACTGGGTTCGGCGATACCAAAGGAAGGAGGCACATACGAGTTTGCTTACCAGCTGATTTCTCCTTCTGTAGCTTTTCTCTCGGGCTGTTTGTGGCTGTTTGGACAGACGGTGGCAGGAGCCGCGGTGAGTTTGGGGTTAGCAAGCTACTTGGTGGCAGTATTCCCTTTCTTCCAGTTGAAAGTCGTTGCGGTTTCAGCTGCGTTGCTACTGACAGCTCTGAATCTGATCGGGACGAAACATTCAGCGATGATTAACAATATTTTGGTTCTTATAAAAATCGTCATTCTCTGCTTATTCATTGGTTTCGGAGTTTTCCAAGTGAACCCGACCAACTATTCTCAGTTTGCTCCCAACGGCTTTGCTGGAATCCTTCAAGGAGCAGGTTTCATCTTCTTTGCCTATCTGGGCTTTGGAAGGATAGCAGCACTTGGCGGCGAGGTGAAAAACCCGAAAAGAAACTTGCCGCTAGCCATCCTAATTGCATTAGCCACTTCTGTGGTCTTGTATGTCATGACAGGGCTTGTGGCAACAGGTTTGCAAGATTATCGAATCCTTGCAGGGTCAGGGTCACCTCTGGCTGACGCTGTGAAAGTAACAGGTAACTTCACGTTGATTGCAGCCATTTCCTTTGGGGCTCTGGTTGCGACCACCAGCGTCCTTCTGACAAACCTCATCGGCTTGTCAAGAGTCTCATTTGCGATGGCAAACAATGGACAACTTCCAAAATCCATGTCGAAAATCCATGCAAGGTTTGGAACACCGTACATTTCAATTCTTGTCACGGGGGCGCTGATGACTATTCTTTCGTATGTCTCAGACCTGAGGCAGACTGCAGCGATAACGAGCATTTCAATCCTGTCCACTCACATTATTCTGCACTTTTCAGTAGTGAGGCTCAGAAAAAGGACCCCTGATTTGAAAACGTTCAAAGCTCCTTTGTACCCCCTGATTCCTGCTCTTGGGATAGTCAGCTGCATCATCTTGATGTTCTCGTTGCCTATGGAAGCATGGATTGTTTGGGTAGGTTTCGTAACTGCCGTCTCAGTCTACTATCTACTGAGGAAAAGATTCTAACGCTCAAGCGGAGTATACGCTTTCCTTCTCTTGCTTGGGAACCGTGTGCTCATGTCGATTTCTTCTATAGCCGAAAGTCTTCTCGTTCATACATGGCAGGGCCCTAGGGGGTAGGGGTGTTTTGAGTGAAAAACAACCAAAACTCGCGCACCGATTGGTGGTCTTTTCCAATTTCTCTTCATGAAAACTTTGTTATTGTCACTCTCAAAAGAGCCACATGCTTTCTTAGTCGACTCTGAACAACGCTTGTTCTGCAAAAGTATTCTTTGGTATGGCCCAGTAGGTTTTGACTCATGCTTAAATCTTACAAAATGTGCTTGTTGATGCAGCCTAGATCATAACATGTCGTTAAGACGTTTTCTACCATTTATTGTAATGAATCTTCTCTCTCAGCGACAACGGCCTTTGTTTCACAAAGTATTCCTGTGGGTATCCGATGGGAATAAGGACCGCAACTTCATAATCATCTGGTATGCTCAGCATTTTCTTTAGCAACATTGTCTCGTGCGGTATGAAGGTAACACCGTACAGTCCCTCTGCTGCCATCGCCAGCAGAATGTTTTCTATGCATGTCCAGACGGAAGCAAAGTTGTTCAGCTCATAGAGTGTTTTGCATTCTTTGAGAGTTTTCCTCATCCTGAAGCAGACTATAAGCAGTTCCGGCGAACTCATCAACATCCTTCTTTGGACAGGTAACGCTGCAAGATATGCTGGTTTCTCCCATTCAGTCATTGGCTTTGTTGCTTTTTCCACTTCTTTCTCACTGTAATCCTTGGCCGTCACGCCTAGATCCACGACTCTTTTTCTCTGTTCAAAATCCCTTATGAAAATGAACTCCCATTCTCTCAGATGATTGTGTGATGGTGCCTTCAATCCAGCTGCCAATACTCTCAAAAGCTTTTCTTCTTCCACAGGTTTTGACTGAAACTCCCTCACTGTTTTTCTCTTTTCAACAGCTTCATAGAAATCCAATCCAACTCACCCTTTTCCTCATAGTACAAGGAACGCATATATATTGGGATTAAACGTTTTTGGCGTTTCTGCAAATCCATCTTGCCAATGTTTGAGCCGCATCCAAAAACTACTAGACCCTGACTAGATTTGCGTCGTTCGGAAACAGTCTTTGGGAAATCAAGTTCCAAATACATGATGCCGCAGAGTTGCTTA
>CAZHZB010000060.1:0-5988 GCA_964537045.1 uncultured Candidatus Bathyarchaeia archaeon
TCCGTCATAAGTTCTTCATCTTTATAATCCGACTGGGACGGCGACATCATCCCCCAAAGAATTGCACGTTCCCCAACTCTTTAATATTTTGTATGATAACCCATGACAGGACGTCTGCTCCAGAAGAACAAAAGAAGACCACGAATCCATTTTTACTGGTTCAGTTTCTTATGAAGTGCTTTCAGAGTTCCCGAAACTCTCAAAACGTGCACTGCGGCAGGTTTGCCTGCGATATTCGTTAAACAAGCCAACGCCGCTCTTGTCATATCGACACTAGTGTTATTGACGCGAATGACAGCAATGTTTTCCTCAACGTTGAAACGGATCAGACTGAGATTGACCTGACTCGCACCGTGCTCACCGTAGAGCTTTGTTATAGAGCTCCATAAGGCGTCCATGAACTGGTCTTGATTGCAAGATGCATAACCATCGATTGCCAGCGCCAAGTAACGTCGCTTGACTCGTTTCAGCAATCTTTCCCTCTCCTAACGACGCGTATGCCTGGTGCCACAAACCGCCAACTCAATTTCTCCCTGTTTCTCTTAACAATCGCCACAGGATTGTCTGAAACAGACTTGCGGGCCAATTCTGCCTGCAGACCGAGAAGTGTTCCCAACGCTGCCAATTCAGCCGGCCTACGCATCAACAACTGCTCTGAAACACCGGTTGAAACTACGATCGGAACGTCATGCGCCTTGGCGATTTTGACTTCCCTCTGAAGGATAGCCAGAAGCCTTGCCCTCACGGGCCCTTCATAGTTGAGAAGAGGTTTGACATCAATCTCGAATGAAGATAGACAAGTCGAAGCCAATCCGGCCTCAGCGTCGTCAAAAAAGGCTCTTCGAAAGTCGGGTTGAGGAAAATTCAACAAATCGACTCTGCGGTCTTTTGCAGCCTGCCTCGCTACTGCCTTGGAGTAGCACATGACCGCAACGATTTCGAATCTGCGCCTGACCTTCCTCAAGTCCCTCAAAAGTTCTTCAGGGGATCGAGGTTTCAGGTCCACGCGTGAAGCAAAATCCAAACTCACCGCTTCGCATGCATTCCGAACTTGCTTCACTTGTTGTTCTGCAACATTGAACGCTAGAGGAATAGACACCAAGCCGTAGCCCAACATGGAGGCTTTCGCAATCAAATCTGTACGTTGCAAAGACTCGTTCAAGTTCGCGCAAAGATGCAAGTCTGCGTAGGTTCTTCTCATGGCAACAACCCTGATGCTCTGCAGACTTCTAAAACCTCATCCTCGCTGTGTTTTTTGAAGTGTATTTGGAGATGAATTGGATCTGTCGAACCACGCTTCAGCTGATTTAGAAACGCGGACTGTTTGTCCAGTCTGAGGTAAAGGTTGCCTCTGTCCATGTGCTGTTCAATCTCGCTCGAGAGGGTTTCCTTTTCCAAGATGCTTAATCCCATGCACAGTTTCAAGAAAACGGCTTGAACGAGTTTCCTGTCTTTGATTCTTGCTTCAATGAGGACTATTGGGTTGCCATGATGGCCTGTCAAGTCAGTTTTTTTGAAAATCACAGTGTCTACTGATTCTGAGGGCAAGATGTTCCGAGCTGCGGTCATGACTTTTTCGGCGTCTTCGGTTGCGTGCGCAAAAACCCTGATGTCAATGTATCCGACTAGAGCTTTTGAAGACAAGACCGCACCACTAGTCGTCATTAAGCGCGGCCTTAACTTTTAGATTTTCTCTTCGGTTTCTTTGACTCTGCTGCAGCTTTCTTCTCCTTTAAAAGGACCTTAAGGGCTTCCACGTTGTCATCGTGACCAGTTCTTCTTCGAGGGTCAACTGAAATGTGAAGCCTAACAGCTTCCTGCAAACTCGACCCGGCTTTCTTCAGCTCTTCTGAACTGAATCCTCTGCCTGATATTCGTTTTCCTTTCCGCTTGAAGACTTTCGGCCTGACTGTCATTCTATCGCCTTTCTCCTGACCATGCGGCTTTGATGCTTGGCCTCGCTTTCTCGGATCCGCGGCCTCTTCCTCTGAGACTTCTGACTTTTTTGCCGGCGCTCGTGAGGCTTCTGAAAACTCTGCCAACATGCTGTTTCTGACAGATCCAGTTGATGTCTTTGTCAGCTTTTATGGACGGGTGATCTGGGTCAACCAAGATTACTTCAAACCATTTCGAGACTCCATCTTCTCCTACCCAGTAGGAATTCAGGACTTCGAGGTTCGGGAACTTTCTGGCTACTCTTTCTTCAGCAATTAGTCTGAGGCTCTTCGAGGGCTTGAATTTTTTTACACCCATTCTCTTCGGTCTTCTGCCGGAGGTGGGCCTCTGTTTTCTCATCCCGCCCCTTCTGATGCGAACTCGGGACATAACGAAGCCTTGTTTTGCCTTGTATCCCAATTTTCTTGCCTTATCCAGTCGTATAGGCTTCTCTATTCGTATGACCACTGGTTGTTTGCGCCATTGAATCAGCCTCTGACGCATCAACGCATCCACGAAGGATTTTTCGGGTTTCTTCCATGCCTCTGCAATGTACTTGTATGCCATCAATTTCACCTGATCATTTGTTTACGGTTCAGCCTTTTCGGCTACATCCCAGCGGACTTTATCCGCCAATAGCTTGGAATGTTAGCAACGAGCAGTAAAATAAACCTTTCCAGATTTTCACTTGTTTTCAAGCTGTGCCTCAGAAATTAGGAGGTATCCGCTTTGTCCTTTCCAGACTTTCTCTGCCTTGGCAATTTTGATCCTTTTCTTATAGAAAGGTGCATCAAGCACCAGCGTTTCGTATTCTCCTCCCTCACCGACCAGCGAAACACCGTAGTGCTTGTTGAGTCTCCGCAGGTCTTCAACCATGCCCGTGTCGATTCTTCTTCCGAGCCACTCATAGCTTAAGCCGAGCGCATAGACTCCGATGATGATGACTTCAAATTTCAACGTCAAAATCTCTTGCAGCATCTCTAGCGGGTCGCGATGCCACAGCGGTGCTATGGATTTGAGGTTTAGTTGTCTGCAGATCCTGTCGACCCTTTCTTTTTGATATTCAGAAGCTATTGCGCCCGAGACTATACCGTCGACATCGAGCTTTTCAATCAAACGCTTGAGGTCTTCAACCTCGGTTTCTTTGACGCCGGAGGTTTCAGCTTTCACCACGGGAATGTTCACTGCTTCCGCGAAAAGATCTATTAGTCGAATGTTCGGGTAGTGGAACATCCAGCTGTCTTCTCGCAATGGAATCATTGTGGCCAGACATGCAACTTCGTAACCTTCTTTGAGAACGTGATAGAGAGCTAATGTAGAGTCTTTTCCGCCTGTTGCCAACACTGCGACGCGCATAACAGACACATTCAAACTTTTGTTGGAAAAACGGGAGTACGTTGGCGCTCTTTACGTCATTACCTTTGAAGCGGCTTCCTTGAACAACGACACTGTTTGTAGGCGCCACTTTTCAAAGTCTGCGGGCGTATCAGGATATGTCGTGTAGTGGTTTCTGACGCGGTTCATGTATTTGACAGTCAATCGAAGTCTGTTCAGAAAACCTACTCGTTTCAGTCCTCTGAAGACTCTTCTGCTGGTTTCGGTGATGTTCAGATGGAAGTCGTCGCCCAACCCGGCTTTGAGAACGTCTTGTTCTGTCAAGAGATGGTAGTGCATTCCATAGTTCAGATCTTCATCGCGAGACGTCAGGAGGAGCATTCTGAAAATGTCGAGCCTGGCCTGCTTTGCTCCGTACAAGTCATTGTACCGTTTGTTATAGGGCCAGAGAGATGCACGACTCACGTCGCCTTTTTCCAGAGCCTCAACCGCGACTTTGCCTGCTTGGTAGCCGCTTATCATCGATGGCCCTATGCCTCCTCCGTGGATCGGGTTGACCAAGCATGCTGCGTCGCCGGTGATTATTGTCCCGTTTCCGACCATATTGTCCAATGGCCTTCGTGTCGGGTCATACCATGCGCCGCTTGTCAGCAGCAAGGAACCGTCAAACAGAGGTTTGGTCAAGATATGATTGCAGAATTGAATTTTGGGGTTAGGGAAGTCGCCGCGCATGCAGATGCCCAAACCTGCGTTCACTCGGGCTCCACCCTTGGGAAAGATCCAAGAGTAGCCGCCCGGAGTGACTTTCTGGTTTAGGTATATCTCGCAGTAGCTGGTGTCGCGTGTTTCTTGTTTGAGCTGACGGATTTCTCGGTAGCACGCTTCGACATCCTCGTTTGCCACTTCGTTTTCGATTCCAATTTCCTTGGGCAGGCTCTTTCTCACGGCACCGACGAAGCCGCTTGCATCAACAATCACGCTGCCTTTCAGGTCTTTCTTTTCACCTGTTTTCATGTTCTTGGTAGAAACGCCATCTACAAACCGTTTCTCAACGAGCGGTTCCAAACATTGGGTTGAATCAACAAGGGTTGCACCTTCATCAACTGCCTTCCGAAGCAGCCATTGTCCAAACATCCGTCTGTTCAGCAGATAGCCCACGAAATCCTCATGTTCAACAGTGAATACGGTGTTGAGATCCGGTGAATATATCTTGATGCCCTCGATCCTCTTGTCGAGTTCTCCGCCCTGCGGCTTCTCTAAACCGAGAGTTTTAAGGTGGTGTTCGCCCAGCGCGTCGCCGCAGACCTTCTCTCCGACTTCTTCTCGCCTCTTGCGTTCGATAAGACATACGTTCAAACCTGCTTCGGCGGCGGTTTTTGCGGCGAGACATCCGGCTGTGCCTGCGCCCACCACTATTATGTCATACTTCATTTGTATCGTCTCCTTGAAACTGGCGATGCATTTTCTATACTTATAGTCAACCCATATAAATTGTGGAGTAAGCTCTTCCACACTAGGTTCGCATTCAGGGGAGACGGAAAAGATTGATCAGTTAGGTAGCAAAGTGAAGGACTATCCATGGAACTTTTTTCTCTCAGGATGTTCAATTATCATTAATACTGATTAGTAATTCATAATGGTTTAATATATTCTGGAAGAACGATGAGAAACAATAGCAACTCATTGAAAAAAGGATGTGTGAAGAAAAATGATGAAAAAAGCAGAAGTCAAAAAAAGCATGGCTTACGAGATTGATCTGACGAAGATCGACGGTGACGGAGCTTTTCCATGCCCGAAATGTGGGATTGTAATATCTCCTGACGACGAGTCGGAGGAAACTTACCATATCGTCGACACAAAAGTCAAGAACGACGAGCTTGCAGAACTATTGATAATGTGCATGAAGTGCCGAACCACAATCAAACTTGTAGGCTTTGTGTCACAACCCGAAGCCTAGTTCAGGCCCGTTTTGTTGTTCTTGTCGACTTTTCTTGTGTCAATCTTCTGCTCAGACCACTGAAAAGCAGCCACAGGGTTCCGCCATAAACAATCCCGTTGAACAGCGCGCTGAAGTATCTAATATTTTCGAATACAACTCCTCCGACTAGCTTGCAGAGGACGTTCCCTGGAAACATTGGCGAAGGAATCAGCAGGGACGCTGCTAAAAACAATCCGAAGAAGACCAGGAGGATTATTGCGCCCTTCATCGTGATCACACTTCTGCCATTTTCCTTTTTCGATTTCTCAAGTTGTGCATCTACAAGAATGTCTAGTATCGCAATATTTAATAAACCTTCCCGTATACTCGTAGAGCAACAATACACATTGACAATCAATATTCTAGACGCCGAAGACTCCCATGAGGATGTAGACTAAATACTGCAGAAACGAACAGAGAACGAACACTGCGATCAATCCGACTGTAACGAGTTTTCTTCTGGTTGAAAGTGGGGAAACATCGTCCAGCGGTCCCGGATGCTTGTACATCGACATGAAAAGAACAAGTATCGCCATCGGCCAGAATTCCGTGACCACCAACATCAGTATAGACAAGAATGTAAGAACCATCCTGGCCTTGTCGCCCAGAATGGAACGAGCAACGTGACCTCCATCCAGCATCGCTGTTGGCAACAAGTTCAGCATGGTAACTATCATACCTACCCAGCCGGCGAAGGCTACCGGGTGAAGAAGCACGTAGTAGTTCGTTGGAATATTGAT
>CAZHZB010000061.1:0-5934 GCA_964537045.1 uncultured Candidatus Bathyarchaeia archaeon
TAGTTATTTTCGCCGCGCTGGCGATCGCTCTCAACCTCTCACCGATAAAGATTCCAGCACCGTATGCCCCATACCTCATATACCAGATCTGGGAAATACCGATCGTAATCGCTTTCCTTCTTTTTGGGGCAGTAGCGGGAGTCCTAATAGCAGTGGTAAACACTCTTGCATTGTTTGCTTTTTTCCCAGGAGCCCTTCCGACGGGACCAATGTACAACCTAGCTGCCGTACTCAGCATGCTCTTGGGCATAGGCCTGATTAGAATAATCCTGAGGAAACGTTTCGCTACGCATGAGACAGTCGTCAATGCCTTGTACACTGCTTCAGGCGTCATATTCAGGACCGCCTTCATGGACGTCGTCAACTATTCACTGCTGCGTTTTCCGCCTCCAATTGGGTACGGTTTCGACGAGGCAGCAATACTGGCTTCTATCCCTTTGGTAACGATCTTCAATCTGACCTTGGCACTCTACACGATTCCAATTGGTTGTTCGCTTGCGAGAATCTTGGGGTCGAGCCTGAAAAAGTCTAGTCTAGATTTGAACCAGTAACTTCATTTCTCGTATCCAAGTGATTTCTCCAGAACGTCTGACATAATCTGCCCTGCTCTGAACACATGGCCAGTTCTTACGTTGTTGACGACGACCACAGCGGGTGCGAATAGGTTCGGATCAATCCTGTAAAAATCATGTTTCGCTGCTTTGAAGATTTCTATGAAAGGAGTTCCATAGGCTTTTGATGCCATAGATGGAGCGTTTTCCACCATTTCCTTCAGTCTATCTTCGTCTTCGAACTCGACCGAGTAACAGGCTGTTCCGCCGTAGAGAATGACATCATTTGTTCTTCCCATTGCCATGGCAAACTCGGGATGAACCGCCGGGATGGGTGCACAGCCCCAAGCATAGAGAATCTTTTTGGGGTCCAGTCCCACTTTTCTTAGCTTGTGGATTCCGGTTTCAAGGACTCTTCCCGAAATCTGAATAGCGCCAACCAGACTGGTTGTCGGGGTCAAAATGACTGCTAGTTTCTCCGATTTGACGTTGCAGTCTTTGCCGATACGGTGGATCAATTCTGCAGACGGAAACTTTTCTGTTTCCAAGATGACAACAGCTTTGTCACTCGTATCTTTGTAACCGATTTCTTCATAGATTTCTCTAGGTTTCAAGGCTAAGGCTCGAGCAGGTCCAGAACCAATTGCCGAAAACGATTCTCCTTTTATGTTCCAACCCGCAAACTGCGAGCCCAAGGTTGCGACTGAGGGATGATCGGTGCAAACGAAAATCGAAGGAAGTTCAAGACTGCCGTACTGTTTGCATAATATCCGAGCCTTTCCGAGTCCACCCATGCAGATTTCGGTAATGAGTCTACCGGCTTGAAAACCACCCTTTGCATTGATACCCGCGTCTACTACGGTTGCTCCTTTCCGTACTTTTTGCACTTTCACCCCATAGAAATCGGCGTTCCGAATCATTTCTTCTAGAAGCCGCCAAGCTAGACGGTTTACGCTTAAGGCATCCTTCAAGTTCTTCGTTTCCTCACAGAAACCTTTCACAAAAGCTTAGTTGTGGATTCTTCTGCTTCGAAACATAAAGCTTGCCTTTTCCACACTCAGCAAGATCCCCAAGAAAAAGGTAGAACGGGCCTTGTATTGTCTCGTTTTCTTCGATCTTGACTCTTGGTTTGATGCTGTCTATCGAGAAACTTGGAAGAACGGACTGGAGAGCCCCTCCCACGACGATTTTGCCTCCAAGCATGCATGCACCAGCTCTTTCATCACAGTTGCCTTGAACGTAGATTGTACCGTTGCGCATGCGAAGACCCGTGAATTGCCCCGAGCTTCCGCAGATTTTGATCGTTCCTTTCTTCATACAGGCTCCAGTCTCATGTCCCACGTTTCCGAAGACTGTTATTTTCCCGCCATGCATGCCTGCTGTGCTTCCACGGTAGGGAGCACCTAGGTAGTTTCCTGCGTTTCCGTGGATTTCGATGATTCCGTCTTTCATCATCGTACCCGCCCAAGCTCCAGCGTTGCCGTGAACGGTGATCTTGCCCCCCTTCATCTCTCCGCCCAGATGCATGCCAGCGTCACCGTTGATTGTGATCTCTCCGTTTTTCATGCAGGCGCCGATTCTCCGAACCTTGCTGACGTCACCCTCAATTGCCACTTTGATGTTTTCAGGTTCTGACTCGTGTCTGGTCTGTTCAACTTTGAAAAGCTCACACAGGCTCCTTTGTTTGTTTCCTTCCCACAGCTTCAGTTGCTCTATTTCGCTCAGGGTTTTTCCTTCCAGAACGTTGGGGTTTATGCACTCTGCGATTACCGGAAATCTGAATGTCTTCGCGGGACGCAGGGTTATCATTTAGACACTTGCCTTTATGGCGATTGGATTCGGGACCTTAAGGTATTGTTCGGTCACCGGGTAGTTGTCGTACTCCACCGTCCAGTAGTCTCTGAACCGTTTCTTCATTTCACTCGTTATTTCGGCAGGTTCAGACGTTTGCAGGTCAATCCACATCGTAGCGCCGTTGACGTGCTTGACTATTTCACCCGCTTTTGCGACGATTTCTCCGCCTTTGATTGTGTAGGCAGCTCTTCTGAACGCTTTTCTGACGGTTTTGTATTTCTTGGATGGGTTGGTTTCATCAGGGTTCACATCGTAGATGGCTATGTCTGCGTCGGCTCCTGGACCTAGATGTCCTTTGTTCTTCAGTCCCAGAGCTTTGCTCTGTCCGGCTCTTGTCATGACTGCAATCTCGTAGAAGGTTAGCTCGCGATCTATCGAAGGAAGCAGGCTTCTGCCTCTGGCACGTGCGTTAATTCTTTTCATGGTTGCTTCTCGCGCCTTTCGACTCATGAGCCAAGCGATAATTCGCGGATACGAGGTGAAGGGTCCAGCGTTCGGATGATCAGTTGTCAAGAATATTTTCCAAGGATCTTTGATGAGCAAAGCCAGCTCCAAACCTATTGACCATTGGGTCGCATGTACGTAGTTTTTGCGACGGTAGTGGAAAGGAACGATCCCCGCGCTGGTTTCGGTTTCAACATCATGATTAACCCACTTGTTTCCAGTGAGCCCGTACAGGTCATATTGGAATGGACCATCAGCCGTCATCGTTGTGGTGTCGCCGAAGATGATCTGGCCCATGTCCATTGTGACATGAGAATGGTTGTTGACGTATTTTGCTATGTCTTCTGCGCCTGATTGCAGGGTTCTCCAGTCGTCGCCCTTGTAGGCGGAGAACTGGCAGTGAGTCATGTGTATCGCGGGTTTGTCTTCAACTGCCAAGTCTTCGACGGATTTCATCGTTTCCAAGGCAGTAAAATAGTTCCCCGGTTTTCCAAGATTGTTCGTGTGAACGTGAATTGTGTGAGGAAGATGAAGCAGACTGTTGACCCTGCATAATCCGCGAATGATCTCTCGTGGGGTGATGCAAAAGTGGGGAACTTGATCATCGAGTCCCTTGATGTTGTGTCCGAACCCCCACGCTTCTAATCCACCTGGGTTGACCACCTTTATCGCGTAGCCTTTGGTCGAATTCATAATCCATGCAACGTGCCGTGCGCATCCGTCAATGTCCCCTTTCGCCAAGTATTCGAGCACAAACCACCAGTCACCCAGAAGCGGGTAAGTTGCCTTGTCGACCATAGGTGTGTCGTTCAGTTCTTCGTGAGTGTGTCTGGCTTCCAAGGGCGGCATTGAAGGGTTCATTATCGTCGTGTAACCCATTCGCGCATAACGGTAGCCCGTAGTGAAGGTGGAGGGTATTGAATGGCCAACGCCAGACCTAGTTGTCGATGTTTTTCGTTCAAAATCCCTGAAGTGATCCTCAGGTCTCAACATTCTTCCGGTGTTGACTTCTGCTCCTGCGATGTGAGTGTGGATGTCGATGCCGCCGGGGAAAACTATCATTCCTGAAGCGTCGATTTTCTTTGCTTTGCTTTCATCAATCTTCTCAACTATTCTTCCGTTCCTGACGGCGATGTCCTTCTTTTCTCCGTTCGTTCGGTTAAGAGGGTCGTAGACGAAACCGTTGCTAATCAGAAGATCCGTCTAACCCACCTCCTCCCCTTCCTTCACTTTGATCCTCCTTACTTCACAGAGGATTCTCTGAAGAATCTCCTTGTCAGTGACTACTCCCTCTGGCGGGTCAACGATCTTCTTGAGAGTGATCGGAACGTGATCCATGCGATATGCAGTTCCGTTGGTTTCTATGCCGACGAAGGCTGATGGAAAAACCACGTCAGCCACTTGCCCGGTCAAATTCATGTGGGGATCTACGACGATCAACGGGTTCTTCAACAAGTGTTCAGCCGCAGGTTTCGGAAAGTTCGAGACTGGATCTGAAGCAATTACCAAAGCCGCGTCCGTCTCTTCTCGCATGAGAACGTCTACGGCCGTTGTTTCTCCAGGGTTATATCGCGGGTATCCCATCGAAAAATCAATTGCGTAAGGATATCCTGTTTGCCACGTGAAAACCGTGTCTGCTCCCGTAACGTTGAAGTGGCCGCGCATGGGCATAATGACGAATTTCGTCCGCGTGTTGAGGTCTCTGGTCAGACAGATGGCAGCATCGACGTTCCTCATCTTTCCTTTGCTCATCGTCAGCCCCAAACCAAAGAAGATCACTCCGAAACTGCAGCCGATCATCGCATCTGCCACTTCTTCCAAGTACTCGACTGGAACACCTGCAACCTTTTCAACTTCGAGCTCCTGGTCTCGAACCAATGCTCTCAAGGCTTGGAGAAGCTCATAGTCCTTGTTCGGTTCTACCTGAATGAAGTAATCAGCAACCGCAGCGGTTCTGGTTTTTCTGACATCTACGACGATGAGTTTTCTGCCTCCCTTCAAAATGGCGGGGCAAGGCGCCTGTCCACCAAGGGAAGGAGCAAATACGTCTTGGTGCGATTGCGCCATCTTCATTGCGCGCTCGATTTTTTTCTTGCCCGTAGCTGCTCTCGTTCTGGTGATGTACTCTCGCCATTCACTTCTCTCGAATTTTCCTTCGGAGAAGTTTGTGTATCTTTCTATGTGTCTGGGATGTGAACTCCATGGGTCGCTCGCCCAGTAGATTACTAGGTCTGCTCGGTGTCTGATCTGCCCAAGCGTACAGGTCGGTAATCCGACATCCTGAATGGCTAAAGCAGACGGGCCATGGCAGACAGTTGACGTGTTGTCGAGTACTCCTCCGACTTCCTCAGCAAGTTCAACGCCCACGCTCATGGCTTCGCAACTTGTGGAACTCCAGCCGTAGAGCAGTGGATACTGAGCATTGGCCAGGATCTGAGCCGCTGTTGTAACAGCCTCTTCGAGAGAGACTTCAACCATTTTGCCGTTTTTCCTAACAAGAGGGTGGGTCACTCGGTGTCCTGTGTAGTTGAGGAATTTCGATTCAGACAAAGAACATCCGTTTTTTACTTTGACTATCTTCTGATCTTTAACCGTCAGTTCTATGTCGTCGCAGAGGCAGCCGCAAACCGGGCAAGGAACTGATTTGATGACTGGCATTTCACCCTTTCCTGAACTGCTGCGTCAGAAGTTCATGCAGGCTGAGCACGGGTCTTTCTGGAGCAGGTTCAATCTCAGCTGGAATTCCTTTAAATGAAGGCATTCCGATATCGTCGGTCGCAGGGCCAATGAGCGTGTTTGCCCATGGACCGTAGGGAATGAAAATCACGCCGGGATTCGAGCCTCTAGAGGATTTTAGGGCTTTGAGAACCACTGAACCACATTCGGTGGAGACGCAGACATTGGTGTTGTATTTGATGCCGAGTCGCTTGAGGTCATCCGAATCTACGAAACACACAGACACATTCTCCATATACTCGTTAGAGGATTTGCCATGCTCTTTACTTGCGCCTTGGTCTATGGTTCGACCTGTGACGAGGATGACGCGCAGCTTGGAGATTTTTGCCATTTAATGATCACTAGTCAG
>CAZHZB010000062.1:0-5881 GCA_964537045.1 uncultured Candidatus Bathyarchaeia archaeon
CAGAAGGCAGTTAATTTCACATGGAGTTCACAACAAGTGAACTAGAGTAGATGAAGTCTTTTGATTGTATTGAGAAATGTGATAGATCCTTCTTGTAAAAAAGGGGGATTTAGGATTTTGGAACTTAGTTGAGCCTATTATTACATGTGGTTGCTATGGCAAAAACGTTGAAAAGGCCTGCCACCCCTTCATTTCCAGTGGAAAGGCATAGTGATTGTTGAAGAGAACTGCTTGTTAAGCAATTTATTTCTAGTATATATCTAGAATCTTGAATTAGAATACTTATAATCAGTTTATTCTGATTACCTGTTGGAGTATATTACTCTTGATTTTAGTATTGAATACTATTCTTAACATCAGTATAGAGTTCGAGTGGAACTTTCGGGGTGTGTGTCACCATTTTGAGTATGAATCTTTCTTTACGATCTGTTCTCTCTTTAGGATTGTTGTGGTTCATATTTAGATTTCTGTACGATAGCCTTTATGTTTTCCAGAGGAAGAACAGCCACTACTCCTCAAAACTCGTTTGGTGGTACAATGAACGATCCAGCTTTGCTTGACGATGTCTTTGATAAATTCATAGGTAGCACCAGTATCTTCAGGGATCGGGAAGTCTTGCGGCATGATTATCTACCTGTAAGATTGCCTCATCGAGAGGACCAGATTCGACAGTTGGGACAGACTGTCGCTCCATTACTGAAGGGGTCAAGGGGCTCAAACATTTTTCTTTACGGAAAAACGGGAACTGGTAAGACGGCGGTTGTGAAGTACGTTCTGAGTCGCCTCGAGTTCAAGGCTAAAGAGTTCAGTGCACCGATCAGACTCTGTTATGTGAACTGTCGTTTGGCAGGTTCCAATTATCGCGTCTTCGCAAGTCTCTGCCAGAGCTTGGGTGTTCAAGTGCCGTTTACAGGCTTGTCTGTCGGTGAGCTCTTTGATCGGTTTAGAACAGGACTGGATATGTGTGGAGTAATTCTCATGGTGGTTCTAGATGAGGCTGACGCATTGATAAAGGCCAAGGGCGACAGCCTTCTCTATGAACTCACGAGAATGAATGAGGTATTGAAGAAAAGCAGGGTAACTCTCGTGGGGATCTCAAACGATCTACGTCTGAAGGAGTTTTTGGATCCCCGCGTTCTGAGTTCACTAAGTGAGGAAGAACTGGTTTTCAGGCCCTACGATGCTGGCGAGTTGAGAAATATCCTTTCTGAACGGGCGCAGGCCGCGTTCTTGGACGGCGCACTTTCTGACTCTGCACTTGGACTCTGTGCTGCTCTTGCCGCCGCTGAACATGGAGATGCACGGCGAGCCCTCGATCTACTGCGTGTTGCAGGAGAGGTGGCTGAAAGGAAAGGAGCGAGCATGGTTACTGAAGAAGACGTTCGTGAGGCCGAGAAACACATTGAGCACAACCGGGTTGTTGAAGCCTTGGGGAACTTGACGTTACACTCTAAGCTCGTCACGCTCAGTATTTTTCATTTGGACAAAGTGGGCAGTAAAGGCGCGATAACAGGCGAGATATCGGAGGTTTATAATGAGTTGAGCGGTGAGTTGGGTGTTGCTCCTTTGACCCAGCGTCGTTTGAGCACTTTGATCAGTGAACTGGATGCTATGGGTCTTCTGAACGCCAAGGTCATCAGTATGGGGAGATACGGGCGAACGAAAAAGATACGGCTTGAAATCGCTCGTAGCCTTATTCGCGACGTGTTCGCACACGACGATAGGCTTGGTCGACTGGTTGACTATGAGCCGCGGTGTCTCTCAAGATGTGCGGAAAATAGGAAGTCTTCCTAGGGCTCTTTTCAGGAATTCGCCGTCTGCGATTCGGGTGTCATCGAGTTCTCGTCAAACGAAAGAACCGTCACCTCGAGAGTCTGCAAGTCTACCACAGGCACTTTGGCAGGAGTCGGGTTGAAGCCATTTCTTCGCATGTAGCCTGTCTGCGTCTGCCAGCACCCCGAGTTCACAAGTAAGACTCCGCGGTAGTTGGCGTATTCCAGCGCGTGAACGTGTCCTGCATGGAGAATATCGGGAACGTGTTCGATGACCAGACAGTCGCTGCTTTCCGGCGAGAGCGGGGTCTTTCCTCCGTAAAGAGGGGCTAGGTGTCTTGCCTGCAGGAGCAAACGCATCGATTTCTCAGGGTGATTATGGCTCATCTCCGGAACAGTTGAGACCACGTCATCGAGGCTGCGTCCATGAAACATCAAGATTTCAACGCCGTGAAGGTTCAATGTGCAGGGGTTTCCCAGAGAGTGGACCTTACGTGATTCTTGAAGTGTCTCCAGAAACGCGTTTGATATTGCAGGTTGAGGGAGTGCTTTTCTAGGAGCGTCATGGTTTCCAGGTGTGATGATGACTTCGATGTAATCTGGGATTTGTTCTATGTATCTAGAGGCGAATCTATACTGCTTGAATACATCTCTGATGACCAGTTCTGACGCTTGATTTGGGTAGATGCCGATACCATCCACGATGTCGCCTGCGACGAGGACGTACTTGACGTGGCTTGCGATGTTGCGCATTCTGTCGTCGCCGTACTTGCCGTTGAGCCAAAGTATGAAGCGATTGAATGCTTCTCTAGTGAATTGTGAACTTCCAATGTGCAAGTCTGAGGTAAGCACTGCATAGACTGGGATCGGAGCTTTGTGCTGTGGGCGTTGGGGTACGTCGGGGAATATTATGTCGTCGGCAACAAGCAGGCCGCTTCGCGTTTTAAGTGTACTAACACAGATGACTTGGTCAAGCATCAGTATGCGAGCTTTCCTTTGAACTTCTTGCGAGGCGTTCTGCGGGATTAGAACAGTTGTGGTTGCCTTCAAGTCCTCGACGGTCAAGATTGTTTTCTGTTTTGATTCTCTCTTGTCCGTTACCATTCCAATTATCTTGAGCCTTGTGTTAGGCTGGGCTTTAACCGCGTCCATTATGGAGGTGGCGCTTTTGACGTCCATCCTCTGCCTCAGAAGCTTCTCCAGTTTTCTGAATCTGTCTTGAAAATATTCCAAGTAATCGTCGATGGTTCCACCAGTGTCTATTTTTGAACCTGGATTGTCAATTATCTTCAAGTCTGCCTCGATTTCCTTCGCGTAGGGGTGAAAAGGCTTCTTCATCTCGGTGATTTGCGGAGATTGAGAGGGGTAGTTGAGGCGTGATTCGGCTTGTTGAGTAACAATTTCTTTGGCTGGTTCAAGTGGTCTCAACATCTCTTCTAAGAACTGTTTCTCAAGAAATAGTGGCCTGTCTTCCAAACTGTTCATCTGTTTGATTGCTTTGATGACAATTGCTGCGGGATCTTCGGTTGACGATACCATGGTGAGAAACTCGAATGCGTCTTTGTTCAGTTGGTACCCTGCAGAAATAGTCAATTCCACGGCCTTCTGAAGTCTTTCAGGCTCTCCCATCGTCTGCAGGCTCTCCTTTCTCATTATTGTTAGTCTTGTCCGATGTTTTCTAGCTTCTTTCTTCTTCTATTTCTTCTCTACCTTTTAACAAGTTTGCTTAGCAGCTTGGGGCTCGTCTTTGCGAGTGATAATTCGTTCGTTGAGAGCTATACGAGGTGGGTTGAAGATGTTTTAATATTGCCTCAAGAATACGTAAGGATGAGGATGTCTGCGAATGAGTGAGCTTCGAAGAGTGCAGCGCACGTCCAGTGGGACATTTTTCGTTTGCCTTCCCAAGTCTTGGGCTCAACGCTGCAACCTGAAGAGAGGAGCAGTCGTTGGGATCAGTGAGGGTGCTAACGGGAAGCTTGTTATCGATGCCAAATACGGATCGGAACTGTTGCCCAAGACAGTGATTTTGGAACCCGGGCCGCTCTTGGGTCGTGAAATCGTTGCAAATTATTTACTTGGCGTTGACGTCATTCGTGTTCAAGGGAGAGAGCGCATTGGATTTGAGGTTCGGGAGGCAGTCAAGAGTACTGTAAGTGGGCTGATCGGGTTGGAGATTGTTGAGGAAGACAAGTCTGGTATAGTTTTGCAGTGTCTTCTGGAGCCCTCTGGCTTTCCTCCTGAAAAAATACTGCGACGGGCTTATGCAATTGCTGCCGGGATGCATCGGGATGTGGTCAATGCGTTTGTTGAAGGCGAGATACAGCTGGCCAAGAGTGTGATTGCTCGAGACAACGAAAGCAATAGGCTCTATTTCCTGCTTGTTCGGATCCTTCGTACGATAATTCAAAACCCTAGCTTAAGCGAGAAGCTTGGTGTTGGTCCGATTGAATGCCTTGACTATCGACTAGTCGCGAGTTTGGTGGAGGCGATGGGAGATGAGTGTGTGCGCATAGCTCAGAAAACGGTGGAGTTGAAGGGCGCGAAACCTGACAAGGAGCTGGGGAAACTGTTTACGGATTTTCAGGCAGTCTGTTTCGAAGCTCATGAGAAGGCGTTGACCGCATTCCTGACAGCAGACATCGATCTGGCGGAGAAAGTGCGAGATATGCGCAAGATCGTTGAGAAAGAATTCGCTTGTATCGAAGGGCTCGCTCAAGCCCAGTCGATTGATGTTGTCCCTCGCATTCTCGCGATAGCTTCGTTCCTGAGACAAATGTACGAGCACAGTGTGGACATATCTGACTTGGCTGTTCCTAGAGGACTCTGACGCGTCAAGAGGGCAGACTAGTCACTTTCTGTGGAGGCTTTCCGAAGGTAACATCTCTTTCTTCTCTTAGTTCGGTTATGTATTGGGTCTCGCCGTTTATTCTGCAGTGGGATTCGATCGTGACGTATTCGCCGTAGACGTTTTCAGCTGTTGCTCCACTTTCCAGGAGTATTTCTTTTCCGTAGAGGTTCTCCACGCAGGCTCCTCTGCCAATCTTGATCTCATCGGCTCTTACGGGACCTTGGATTGTTCCTCTATTACCTATCTCAACCGAGCGTGCATAGACGCCTTGACCCGTGTTAATTGAGCCGCCAACCTCTACACTTTCTTCCGCTGACACTTTCTTTGCGCGCAGTGTCCCTCCGACTTCGATGGTTTGGGCTGTGATTTCATCGCTCACATCTATTCTGCCGCCAACCTCAACCGATCCGGAGAGCCTCAGTGAGCCATCAACGTCCACGGAACCTCCAACCTCTATTTCTTGGCCTTGCATTGAACCTTTGCTTTCGACTTTTCCGCCTACTTCGATCTGTTTGAACTCGAGTTCGCCTTGAACTTTGAGCCATCCGCCAACTTCAATGTCGTCACCTTTGTTCTTCTCCGTTAGTGTTACTGCTCCGCCCACATCGATGTCTTCAAACTCTAGCGAGCCTTTCGATTCAAAGGTTCCTCCGACGTCAATGTGTTGGATCCTGCCGCCTCCGACTCTTGCTGTTCCGCCTATATCGATGTTGTCAGCCTCAACTTTGGCATCCACAGACAAGCTTCCGCCGACTTCGATGTTGTCCGCCGTGACTTCACCTTTTGCTTCGAAGCTGCCGCCGACTTCGATGTTTTCAGTCTTTGTGTTTCCATCAACTTTGAGGCTTCCGCCTACTTCGATCTCGGTAACCTCGAGATCTTTGCTTACATAGATTGCGCTGTCAACGTCAACGCTCTCTGCGGTCATATTTCCGTATACAGTCAACCGTCCATCTTCAACTTCAACGTCACCTTCTACCTCCAGATCACCTTGCACAGTGACCGAGTCTTCGGCCTCAAGTTCTTTTGCCGAAAGTGTACACTCAAATGTGTCGTGACCTTCACAGTAGACCGTTCCGTTCACTTTGACGGTCGGAGGACTCCCCGTTCCTTTGACGGTGACGTGTCTCCCTATCTCCAAATCCCCGTCAACCGTGTCTAGGGTCAATGTTGTGTGTGACGGAGTTGTGATTTTGCTTGTCAACTTGTTACACCTCATTTACTTTCATGTTTACGTTCGTTTAAAAGGGGTACTCACATC
>CAZHZB010000063.1:0-5850 GCA_964537045.1 uncultured Candidatus Bathyarchaeia archaeon
CTGTGACGACTACAAATGTGAAAAGCTTTCAAAACTTCATGAGCAAGCGCCCAAATTAAAAGAAACGCTTGCAAATATTCGAATGCAGCTGGGCAAAAACACATCATAGTTGTGCGCTATTTACTAGTGGTTCTTTCTCGATCGCGTCATTCTTTTGATCTGGTTGTATCGGAAGCAGTGGACTAAGTGATCGTTGACCAAACCTGCCGCTTGCATGAAAGCATAGCAAATCGTGGGTCCGACAAATTTGAATCCCCTCTTTTTCAATTCCTTGCTCATGGTTCTCGACTCCTCAGAGTCAGGCGGCAGATTCGAGTAGTCCTTTAGACCGTGGTCGATCGTTTTGCCGTCCACAAACTGCCAGATGAATGTGTCAAAAGACCCGAAATCCTTCTTTATCTCATGAAATCTGCGGGCATTGTTAATGGCGCCCAATATTTTGGCCTTGTTTCGTATCACGCCAGGGTTGCACATCAAACGTCGTACGTCTTCGTCATTGTATCTTGCCATTTTCTTTGGGTTGAAATTGTCGAAGGCTTTTCTCAGAGCTTCTCGTCTCTTGAGTATGAGTTCCCAAGTCAATCCGGCTTGAAAACCATCCAGTATCAGAAACTCGAACAACTTGTAATCATCATGAAGAGGAACGCCCCATTCCTCGTCATGATATTTTATGTAAAGTGGGTTCTTAGTTTTCCAGCATCTCACGACTTTCTTTTCCATGGCACATAATGTTGAGCTAAGAACTCTTAAGCTTGCCACTGACCGCTGTTCTCCTTCACCTTTGAACTTGGTTCTTCGAGTTGCCTGATCTGTGGAAAACGTAATAAGAAAGAGAGGAGTCATTGACCGTGGTGTCATATCAATGTCTCCTGAAGCTGTCTGTTTAGAAAGGAAATTGCTTATTCCAAAGGCTAAGGTCGAAGACGTAACCGTGGCTTGTCACAAAATCTTGAAAGAGATGGGCTTGAAGACAATGAAAGAAGAAAAGACCAAAGAGGGAAGAACAACGGTGATGGCAGGAGAACGCGCCCTACTGCCGCTAACATTGAGAACCCTCTTGTATCCATTCAGTCTGCAACAATTCTTCAAAGCTGCACAGCGTTCAGGCGTACACGTGGTGATCTCACCTTCGGATGAGGGTGTCCTAATATACTCATGCGGGCTAGCGCTAGACGAACGGACTGGAAAACCAGCGGAATACGCCTCTGACACAGATATCGAAGAGATAACTGACACGATGGAAGCCCTTGATTTCGAGAAGAAATTCTTGACGAAAATCAAACAGATCTTTCCAACGACCCGGGAAATCGAATGAAAGATACATAGACGTCAGCGGAAGACAGATTGACTTCGGCACAAAATGCTTCTAGAGAAGAAATTCGGTATTCCTTAATAGGGACACGTCAATCTCATTAGTGAAAGGCGGCAATGCTCTTTGGATGCTGAGTGGCACGATCTTTCTGATGCTTCGCTCGGCGAACGAGACAACGATGTCCTAGCGTTGCTGCGCGAAGAAGATCTTGTCACGTTTTCGTTCGACGGACTGAAGAGAAGACTAGGCCTGCATCCCGAGACACTGTCCAGAATTCTTTTAAGATTGGAGCAAGAGGGCATTGTGGAGAAGAAACCTGAAGGTTACCGTGTTACTTCGAGGATTAGTGAATTCTTGAGAATACCAGCCTATGACGGCGAGTCACGGGTGCCTCTGCTTCAGACATTCTTACCCTCTGACGTATCCGTTCCGCAATTAGTCTCGGATCTCAGAGGAAGATGGTTCGGCTTTCTTCGCTGGTTAGGTCTCTCAGATAATGACGGAAACGTCACTTTGAAGTGGATCACCGAAGACGGAGGTATTCAGGTTGACGCGAACATCTCAGAGACTGCACTTACGATAGAAGCTAAATTCCTGCAGGACAAGAACATGAACATGGCTTTGAAGTCCTCCTATCAATTGTTGACTCACATAAGTAGACTCTGTTCACCCTCGCGGCGTGCCAGACATGTAGCCTATTACGGTGGTTCTGACGTTTTTCTGATGCCCGCATAAACGTGACTGACTTTCTATCCTTGTCAGTCAACAAATAGCGCGTTGCTATCCTTCTGTTTTGAGGTGAAAAAAATGAGTCAATCAATAAGCCCTTTACAACTGTTGAAGTCACTTTCTGATGCCACTGCCGAGCTCGTTCGCAGACTAGCCCCCTCAATAGTCAACGTGAACTCAACCATGACGACAGGCACAGGTGTCGTAGTGAACTCAGACGGTTACGTAGTGACATGCCACCACGTTCTTGGAAGGAGCGCCTCAATCAAAATTGGCTCAGGAGAGAAGACCTTCGAAGCTAGGACAGTAGGCGTCGATCCCTATTCGGACATAGCATTGCTCAAAACCGAACAGAAAGACTTGAAACCAATTGAGATTGGTGACTCTGATAAGCTCAGTCCAGGCCAGTTCGTTCTAGCCCTCGCAAACCCGTTCAACAGGCAACCAACCGTAACGACAGGCATAATCACAAGCATAGGCGCCACGCTCAGAGGCTGGAGAGGAACCGCGATGGAAAACGTAATCGCAACCGACGCAAAGCTAAACCCGGGCTTCTCAGGTGGACCACTAGTGGACGCTTCTGGAAGGATGATTGGTCTCAACACAGCCTATGTCTGGTCCCGCGGCATAGCAATTCCAATCAACAAAGTGAAAAGCATTGCTGACCTGCTGATGAGTGGCGGGAAAATCAAGAGAGCATACTTGGGCATAGTATCGAACACAGTTCCAATCCCACAAGAGACTGCAAAACAGACACATATCAGTCAAGACGCAGGAGTCATGGTGTTCTCAGTCGAACCTGGCTCACCAGCCAAAAAAGGCGGTCTAGCAATGGGCGATGTAATAGTAAAGCTCAACGATCAGTCCGTGGCAAACTTCTACGATCTTCCACAGCTTCTCACCGAAAACTTGGCCGGAAAAAACACAAAACTATCAATCTTGCGCGGAGAAAAGTTGATGGAACTCACCGTCATCCCCAGTCTAGTTGAGAGTGAAGATGATGAGTAAGTTCCCGACAAAGTTCGACATCGAACCGGAACCATCACCGCTTCCACAACCCAGGCCACTCCGCCCATTTCCTTCCCCGCTTCCAAGCATCCGCGCAAGTTTGACATCGCAACACGGGCACTTCCGCATATTGCTCAGGGAAGACTGGAACTAGTCCAAACCACGCTTCGAACCTGCTCTGAGGCATCTCCTTTTTATTCCCGTTTTCTAACGGAATCTTGAGAAGTTATGTTTGAAACAGTGAAATTGGTAGGGACTATTTCTCGAGCAGAGTTCATCCTGCCAAACTTGGGTTCGCTCATAATGGGACTTGCGTGGGGAGTCTCTTCTACTACAGACATTGCTAGTTTGGTTGTTCTATTGGTTATCTCGTTCACAGTAATCAACCTGAGTTCAGCCATTGGCGCTCAGGTCAACACCTATTGTGATCATGAACTGGATTCAAGAGACGAACGGAAAAAACAACTTGTAAAAGCAATGGATTCCTTCGGAAGAAATCGACTGAAGGGACTGATCGTGGCAGAATTCTTGATAACTGCAATTCTGGTTTCTTTTTTCACCGCAATCCTTGGCAAACCCATATTACTGGTTATGTGGTTGATCGGAATTTTCTTGGGTTGGGCCTATTCTGCTCCACCGCTGAGGTTGAAAGCCAGGTCATGGATTGCTCCAGTTGTGCTTATCCTAGTGCTTGCTGTTTTCCCAGTACTCTTTGCGTACTTCGCCTTCGCCGTTGTCTTTGAATTGCTATTCCTTCTTTCTCTTGCTGGATTGGCTTCAACAGTGTACGGAGTCATCGTGCCCACGGAGATCCGAGACTACTTCGGGGACAAGGAGATGGGAATCATAACAATGACCGTACGTCTAGGTCTTGTCAAAGCGTCACTGCTGGGCATCGGACTCTTAGTGATCGGCGCCATTCTTACAGAAACAGCATTCTTCATCAGATTCTTCTACGAAGACCGTCCTCTGTTGATCGTTTTCCTGCTCCCCATATTAGTAGCGGTTCTCTACGTTTTGGCAAAATTCAGAGAACTCTACCTGCTCTCCAAAGAATACGCGCGTTCAGGAGGTCAGACTTCTATCTCAGACCGGATCCTGAATCTGTCGGCCAACAACCCGCGTTGGATAATGATGGTTACACAAACCTACAGTCTCGTTTCGATAGTGCTATTGGTTTCCAAATTCCTAGTCTAGCCTTTTTGGGAATTGATTAGTGGAAGGCTTTTCCTGTGTTATGTTTGCAGTTTCAATTTGCTTAGGTAGAGCTGTCGAAACTTTGCGATTTTTGGTGCTATAACAACGCGACAGTAGGGTTGTTCTGGGTGACGCTTATAGTATTCTCTGTGGTAGTCTTCAGCCTTGTAGAATTTCTTCAAAGGTTCCACTTGTGTCACTATAGGCGCATCAAAAGCTCCCTCATCACTGAAATCTTTTATCACCTGTTCTGCGATTGCTTTCTGCTCATCGTCGTGGTAAAATATGACTGAACGGTACTGAGTACCGATGTCAGCTCCTTGCCTGTTCAAGCCTGTTGGATCGTGGGTTGAAAAGAAGATTTGCAGGATTTCCTTGAATGAGATCACGGCAGGGTCGAAGGTTATTTGGGCGACTTCAGCATGCCCAGTCTTTCCAGTAGAGACTTGTTCGTAAGAAGGATTTTCTACGTTTCCGCCAGAATATCCAGGTTTGATTTCCTCTACGCCTTTCAATTGGCTGAAAACGGCTTCAGTGCACCAGAAACAGCCGCCGCCGAGAGTTGTCACTTCTATTCGTTTTGGCGAATTTGTTCTGGACTCTTCTTGGCTCATTGACACGCATCCAAAAAATGTCCGAGAGCAGAGAAAATCCAGTTAGGGTGTGCTGAATAGCTCTTTCAGCTGCTTTTCCTTCAGTCCTGCCCCAGGTTCTCCATCCAATCGTTTTGAGACTTTTCCTTTTTCAAAAACGATTACGGTAGGGACAACTTCTATGGAGTATTCTTCACAGAGACTTGCCTTGTCATCGGTCTTTACACGGAGGCATATCTGTGGTTTGTCCTGAGAATACTTCTCAAATACGGGCAGGAATCTTTGAGAAAATGGGCACCACGAGGCATAGAAAAGAACGACTGCTCTGTCTTTGGATTTCAGCATTTCTTTAAGGCCATATTCAACATCGATTTTGCTCATCATTCATCCTTCCAGTTTAACGTCATTCTGGGTAGTGGCTGCTGTCGCAGAAAGGCTTATTGGAAGACTTGCCGCAACGGCAAAGAGTAACACGGTTGCGAATTTCATAAGTATTGCCGTCAGCTGATTCAATTGGAATCCCTCCGCGCACCCAGATTGGGCCACTGACGCCTATCTCCGGGTCTTCGATCAATGCGATCGACTTTTCAAGTTTAGGCTCAATTGCTTTTCCAGTTTTTTTGTCCCAAACTACCAGACGGCCTGATGGGCAGTCTGCGGCATCCTCGATAGCTATTCTCTCAGCCTCAGAGTTGTCTGATTTGGGGACGAGGCTCCATATTTCGCCGCCTCGATGACAAAAACGAGCAGACGCACACAGATGCTCGCAGTCCGTTAGTTTCAGAGTTGGGCCGTCAATATCTTTTGCTTGGCTGAGATAAGGATCTCGACTTGCAGTCTCTGTACCGTCAAAATTGATTTTTGCATGTGTTCCATCGCAAAACGGTTTATTCTCAGATTGCCCACAGCGGCAAAGAGCATAATTCTCCAATAGTGGATATTTGGTGTCCAGGAGCCATCTGTCAGGAACCCCTTTGGAATCAGTGCTTATTATTTGTCTGGTCAGGGGAA
>CAZHZB010000064.1:0-5777 GCA_964537045.1 uncultured Candidatus Bathyarchaeia archaeon
ATGGAACCAGTTGCCCCAACAGTCCTCGTTGACGCCTTGAAGAGGCAAAAATACCATTTCGTGGGCAAGCACTCGGCCGTAAAAAGATGCAGATGGTTCCATGAAACACTGACCAAAGGAAGACCGTGCTACAAACAAAAATTCTATGGCATAAAAACGCACCAATGTATACAGATGACGCCGGCAACGTTCTACTGCACACAGCAGTGTTTGTTCTGCTGGCGAGCACAAAACCAAGACCTCAAAACAACATGGAACGAGATGACACTCCCTGACTGGGATTCTCCCGAAGCAATTGTCGAAGGAAGCATCAAAGCGCAAAAACTGATCCTGACCGGCTATGGAGGGAACCCAGAGACAGATCGGCGAAAGTACGAAGAAGCGTTGACAACCAGACACGTCGCAATAAGCCTTACTGGTGAGCCAACGCTCTACAAGGATTGGGGGGATTTGCTAAGCTTCCAGAAGCGGGGATTAACAACATTTCTAGTGTCTAATGGGACACTTCCTTCGGCATTAGCGGAGCTAGAACAAGAGCCTACACAGCTCTACATATCTGTGTGCGCTCCAGATGCAGAGACTTACAAGTCGGTATGTCGCCCACAAGTTCCTAGGGCATGGGAAAAACTCAACGAAACACTCGCGCTATTGCCTAGCTTCCAATGTCCCACTGTCATGCGCATAACTTGTGTCCGCGGTCTGAATATGAAGAACGCTGAACGTTATGGGATTATTATAAAAAAAGCGAACCCAACGTATGTCGAAGTGAAAGCCTATATGCACGTTGGCTTTTCAAGACTTCGATTGAGTTTTGAGAGCATGCCTAGCCATAAAGAGATACGGGAGTTTTCAGTCCAGATAGCAGGGAAAACAGGCTACAAAATAATCGACGAGTCAACTGAAAGCCGAGTCGTCTTGTTAAGCAGACTTGAAAGAGCCACAAGGTTTGGCGATGGTTGAGAATAGTTTCAATCAATTCATAATGGCGATGTCCACTTCCATCAACATGCAATTTGT
This sequence comes from uncultured Candidatus Bathyarchaeia archaeon, assembly GCA_964537045.1. Taxonomy (GTDB): domain Archaea; phylum Thermoproteota; class Bathyarchaeia; order Bathyarchaeales; family Bathycorpusculaceae; genus DASPPK01. The sequence continues at coordinate 1,018 of CAZHZB010000064.1, forward strand.
AATGAATTGAACGAGAATAAAGCTTAAATATTTCTTCAACGATGAGCCATGATCTCATGCCTTCAATGAATCAAGGTGTTAACACATGGTCAGCGATGGAAGAGGACGCTTGTTCAAGAGAAAAGACGGAAAATATCTGATCTATCTGCCGAAGGATTTAGCTGAAGACAGCATGTTTCCGTTCAAAGACTCTGATTCTATATTTGTTAAAGTGGCCTTCGAACTTGGCGACAAAAAGCTTCTAGTGGAGAAATGGAGAGAACCCAACTCAGAATAGCATCTCCGAGAAAAGAAATATCGTTTTAACAACGTTTTCTTGGGACATAGTAATATATCTCCATACTTCACATTCTAAGTGTAAGGAAGACTGACTTTATGGCCACTCTGAAGTCTGTTCTAAGCACAATAAGGAAGGAACTCAAACAGAAGGATGATCTTAGAGAAGAAACCCACTACGATATGAGGAAGGCTACGAGTCTTTCGAAACAAGCAATACTCTTGATTCATCAGAAAAGAATGAGAGGAGCCGAGAAACAACTCGCAGATGCAAAGGGAATACTCTCAAAACTGTGGAACCGCTCGTCCGCGTATCCGGAGATCGTTTACACAGGCATGTTCAGTGCAGCTCTTCAAGAATATTCTGAAGCCAACATATTCCTAAAACTAGTTGAAGAAATGAGGTTTGTGACTCCCAAAGAGATCAACGTACCCTCAAGTGACTATGTCCTCGGATTGGCAGACGTGATTGGGGAATGCAGGCGTCTCGCACTTGATGCCTTGCGTGAAGGAAACCTCAAGAAAGCTGAAGAATGCTTGCGGACAATGGATGAGATCTACACGGAACTTTTGGGTTTGGATGAATCTTACATGTTGGTTTCGGGGCTGAGAAGAAAGAATGATGTTGCAAGGAAAATCATCGAGGCCACACGCGGGGATGTCACTCAGGAAATTCGAAGAAGCGAACTCGAGAAACAGTTGAAGCGGTTCGAGAAACGCATACAAGCACGGTGACAAGCTTGATGTCGATCCGATAAGGCAGCATGAATGCTGTGAGACTCAAATCATCTTTCTCAGTCAAGAAAGCTCATGAAACTCAGATTTCCCTGTCTAAGAAAATAGTCTTTGAAAACAAGGTCCCGATAAGAATCCGCACTGTTGCAGGCGTCGACGTCGCCTACGCAAACGACTTCTCTGTCGCCGCTGTCGCGGTTCTAGACTATGATACTTTGAAGCTTGTAGAAGCCAAGACAGCAATTTGTGAGACTGATTTTCCTTACATCCCGACGCTGCTTTCATTCAGAGAAGTCTCTCCAGCAATGAAGTGCATTCGCAAGTTGCAGACCTGTCCTGACATCTTCCTTGTGGACGGACACGGATATGCCCATCCTTACCGATGCGGATTTGCATGCCACTTGGGACTTGTTCTAAGAAAACCCACTATAGGAGTCGCCAAAAGCATTCTTGTTGGTGCGGTCGACACAGAAACGAACGAAGACATTGCCTTGCTGAATGACAGTGGCGAAACTATTGGCGCTCAGATCAGAACAAAACCCCACCTGAAACCAGTGTACGTAAGCGTCGGAAACATGATCTCTTTGGAAACTGCGATCAAAACGGTCAGACATTGCATGATTTCAGGACGAATTCCCGAACCACTATTGATTGCACACAAGATAGCCAACACTGAAAAAAGAAAAGTCAATATGCCCACTCAAACACAAGATCCGGGTGAGTGATTCAGCATTGTTGAACGCGCAACTCAAAAAAATCGTCAACAAGATAAGCGACAAGTCTCTTCGCAAGAAAACCGCAGATCTGCTTGAAAACCCTGCTTTTGAAATAGATGGAAAAGTCTATTCAGGCATGCCCCTTGAAGTGGCTCCCGCCGGAAGATCTCACCATCACGCCTATTCAGGAGGCTACATCGAACATGTTGTGTCCACTTCAAATATCGCATCAGCCCTGTGTGATTCTGTGGAAGAAGTCTACCACGGGAGAGTCAATCGTGACCTAGTGGTGGCGGGTATATTGGTACACGATGTTTTCAAACCTTCAACGTACATTGTGAACAAAGATGGAAGTTACGGTTCAGCACCTCTTGCCGACTTTCTCGATCACTTATCATTAGCAACCGCGGAACTCGTTCGAAGGGAGTTTCCGTTGGAATTGGTACACATCGTAGCCGCGCATCACGGAGAATACGGACCGACAAGACCTCGAACAATAGAAGCATTGATCTGTCACCTGGCGGATTTCACCGATTCGAGATTGAACGGTGAAGTTCTCGACGCAGCCGCTTACCTTACTAGAAGGTCCGGCGGCCAAGGACTCTATGGGATGACTTCGAAGGAAGCATTCGAAATCGTGCATTCGAAGGCGGTCGAAGGTTGGGAAGGCGTAGCCCGAACACTGGGAAAAATCAACCGAAAAAGAAAAGCACGTAAACCTTAATAGGTTATCACAAGTCAAAACTTCGGAAAGGTGACTCTGAAATGGAAATATCGTTTGAAGAGTTCCAGAAACTCGATCTCCGAATAGGGAAGATATTGGAGGCAAACCAGATTCCTGGATCACGAAATCTGATCAAGATGACAGTTGACTTCGGAACCGAGAAGAGACAAGCGGTTGCTGGACTACTGCAATGGTATAAGCCCCAAGACCTCGTAGGCAAGAAATGCGCTTTCATATTGAACCTGCAAAGAAGAAAACTCATGGGAGTAGAATCACAGTGTATGGTTTTTGCCGCTGAAGATGACAAGAGCAACGTTGTGGTCTTGCAGCCAGAAAAAGACATTGCAGAAGGCAGCCGAATACACTGAAAATCGTTTTCACTAACCCATCAATCTGACTATTTCTTTCGTCTTCTCTTCATTTCCAGTTACATACTCAACCATTTCTTGATCCAAGTCAAGCCACTTCGCCAATCCAGCAGCCATTTCCGCGTTGTTTTTGAAGATTATCTTCAAGTAGGGAAGAACGTCTTTTGAGGCTCTTACGGCAGACATGTGACAGCGGCGTTTGATTTTGACCCCTATGCTCAACTGTGCAGCGCGTTCTGCTTTAGATCTCGACAACATCTGTATTCTGGTTGGAAACCTGAACGGGATCCAACCAGAAACCTTGGTGTTCTGTCTCGCCATCGCCACACCTGCAGTCATGAAGTCAACGACGTAACGCATGAACCTCCAATCTTGCGTGGCCCGAATTCTGCCGCGATAGACATCTGCCGTTGCCAGTGCTTCCATCACGTTCACTAAGTCATGTGGGTCTGTGAAGTGTGCGGGAGCATTTTCGTAGATCCACTCGAAAAGCATGTCAGCGTCGACGTCAGACATGTCCATGGCTCTTTTCGCGCTCGAGGATGTTTTCCCGTAGAAAATCATCCGCAGAACATTGAAAATCGTGTCTTGACGGTCACGGTATCCAAGCCAAGACACATCTTCGTAAGTCAACTTCCTCTTTCCCTGACCCAAAGCCTGCAAATCGTTCACGGCTGAGCGCACGTCGCCCCCTGAACGTTGAGCAATGAACTTAATCGCATCTTCATCCGCCAGTATTCCTTCCTTGTCGCATATCTGCATGAGAAGTTTCGCAACGTCTCCTGTCGCAGGTTTCTTGAATTCTATGAGTAAGCAGTAGTTCCGCAGGTTAGTGAAACGAGGGTCATACGCGCTGTTCGCGATCAGGACAAGAGGACACTGCGCTGATTTCGCAATGTCAGTTATGGCCTTTACTCCTCCTCTATCTGCCGTTCCGGTTAGACCGTCAAGCTCGTCTAGGAGTATGATTCTTTTTTCACCAAACAAGGAGCCGTACTGCGAAGCAAGACCCGCGAAACGATTTATCGCCTCTTCTGTTCGATAATCGCTTGCGTTCTTCTCCACGTACTCCATCTTGCAATCATTTGCAACCGCTTCGACGGTAGCGGTCTTGCCTATACCTGGCGGTCCGTAAATGAAGACGCATCTCTTTTTCGGAGCCCCTTTTGACCACGATGCCAGCCAGTCAATGAATTGTTTGATGGCGTCGGCGTTCCCAATAATCTCTTTGAGAGATTGCGGTTTGTGTTTAACCGTCCAGGCTCCGTACAAGTTTCGCACCTATTTGGAATGCTTCAGTTCGTCTCCAGTTTCAACGAGTTTGGCCAACAGTGCACTGAGTTGGACCTCTTCATCTGCACCCTCGACCAGTCTGAAGTCAACTTCACCTACGATATCAGCGAGTTTGACTCTCCATTTTTCAGGCATCTCAGCTCTGAAGATTTCAGTGTGTATCTGACGAATTATGTCGCTTCCAGCAACCCCGTATTTCTGAATCATATCGCGCAGTTGTTTTCTTGCCTCCATGAAGTCACCGTCCATTGCGACTTTGAGCATTTTCTGCACATCTGCGGGACTTGCCTTCCCAGTTACAGAGTAAACGACTTTGGCGTCTACGGGCTTGCCCAAGGAAGCTGCCGATTGAAGCGTGTTGATTGCTCTTCTCAGATCACCGCCGCAAACCTCGAATATGGCGTCCAGTCCCTCGGTTGTCAATTTTACTTTCTCTTTGGCGGCGATATCTTTCAGATAGCAGTCGTGCTCTTCTCTAGGCAAATAGGTGAAACGGAAAGGTGCGCATCTGGACTGTATCGGTTCTATTATCTTCCCGCTGTAGTTGGCGCACATTATCAATCGGCAAGTCTCTGTGAAACGTTCCATCGTGCGTCTGAGAGCCTGCTGGGCGTCAGAAGTCATGTTGTCGGCTTCGTCGAGAATAAG
>CAZHZB010000065.1:0-4496 GCA_964537045.1 uncultured Candidatus Bathyarchaeia archaeon
ATGTTTGAGGCTCAGCACAAGTCGACTCCGCTCGTGCAGCAGGTTTTCTGGAACGTCAATGGCAGAAACGTTACGTCGTGCTACCTTGGCGAGGAGGTTGAGGCTCACATAGTCATCAAAGGTACTCAGGAATACTCTGGGTCAATCGTGGTCAAGATTAGGAAGGATGCGACCTTCTGGCTTGACAGTGACTACACCGTCAAGACTTTTCCGGTGAACCTGCCAGGAGGGCAAACAGCTGAACTAGTGACGACGTTTGCTCCTGACGAAGGAAGCGGAGGACAACTCCGCGGGTATTTTGTGGAGGTTGATTTTCTGACGACCCATTCTGATTGGATTATGGAGAGCTCCTATCCTCCGAGACTGAAAGTCATAGCGATAACGCCAGGCGGCAACACGCCTTCTTGAAAGACAACCTGCGCATAATCTCATGCGAAACAAGAAGCCATGGTTTGTTACATGTTTTCTTTTATCACTTTGGCCAGACGTTCTATTCCTTCGTCGATCTGTGCGTCTGACGCGTATGAGAAGTTGAGGCGCATGGTGTTTTGTCCTTTGCCGTTGCAGTGGAATGCTGAACCGATCACGTAGGCGACTTTGTTCTCGATTGCCTTGGGGAAAAGATCGTTCGCGCTCATTTTTTTCGGGAGTCTGACCCAGAGAAATAATCCGCCTTCTGGTTTGGTCCATGTCACTCCTTTGGGCATACACTTCTGCAGTGCACCTAGCATCAGTTGGCGTTTTTTGGCGTACAGCGTACGTATTCTTTCGATTTGGCCTTGCAGCAAGCCTCGTTTCATGTATTCTGCGGCGATGAGTTGAGTGAATGTTGGAGAATTGAGGTCCATGGCCTGTTTGGCGACGACCATTCGGTCCATCCATTCTGTGGGGGCCATCAACCAACCGAGTCTCAAACCAGGGCACAGTAGCTTTGAGAATGTTCCCAGTACTATGACTTGGTTTTCGGTATCGAGGGCGTATATTGGTGGGACGTTTTGGCCTGTGAATCTGAGGTCTCGGTAGGGGCTGTCTTCGATGACTGGAATCTCGTGTTTGTAGGCCAACTTGAGGAGTTTTTTGCGTCTGTCTAAGGACATGGTGACGCCGGAGGGGTTCTGGAAGTCGGGTACGATGTAGATGAATTTTGGCTTCTTCTTTCTTGTCGCAAATTTGTCTAGCGTTTTTTCGAGAAGGTCGATTCTCATTCCCTCGTCATCTTGAGTTATGCCAACGAGCTTTGCTCTGTACGCCGTGAAGGCTTGAAGGCCGCCTATGTACGAGGGAATTTCGGCGATGGCGATGTCACCTGGGTCTAGAAAGACTCTGCCGATGATGTCTAGTCCTTGTTGGGAGCCGGAAGTGACGAGGATGTTTTCAGGTTTTATTGTTGATTTTTCTCGCGCCATCCAATTCGCGATTTGCTCGCGTAAGATCCATTCTCCCTCGGTTGGTCCGTACTGGAGGGCCAGAGCTCCTTTCTCGTGGAGGATTTGACAACAGATGCTTTCCATATCTTTGACGGGGAAAGTTTCTGGTGCTGGGAGGCCTCCTGCGAAAGAGATTATGTCTGGTTGACGGGTAAACTTGAGTAGATCTCTTATTTCTGACCGTCTCATGCTCTTGGCGTTTTTGGAATAGAAGACTGAAATATCTTTTATCATGTAATAGTCTCCCGTCTGGTTATGTCTGTAATTATGCCCTGTTTCGTCATGCTATCAAGATGGCATATAAGGTTGCTGCAATATTTCCGAAGTTCGAACATGCAAAAGACGACAAAGCAACAGGTTCTAGCGAATCAATGCATGCTTGGACATGTGGTTATGTCACTATGTTCCCTCTAGCGTGCAGTTACAAAGAATGGCGTGCAAGATATCGGAAGTAATTGTAGGGGCGTTCTTGTGCAAGTTCCTGCTGTGGGTGGTGCACTGATGCTTTCTCGAAGCCTTAGCGTTCGTGAAAAACCGATTCCGTCATTCTGTGTCAGCACGTTCCAGTTTTTTGGTTGAAAAACGCTCAAAAACACCCCTACCCCCCCTAGGGGGGTGCTTCTGTGACGCGGCTCGATTTCTTGGCCTGTGTAGGGGTCAATGGCATCGTCTCCCTATCCCTTACCCTACCTTCTTCAAAACAATCAGGGCCAAGGAGTCAACTAGGCTTGTTTGTGATGCGACAAACCGAATTACAGTTTTGAAGACAGAAAGAGGTTAGGTTTCGTCGCTGAGTCTTTTTGCGTATTTACTTCTGAGTGTTATCAGGTTGTCAATCACTTCTTCCTTTTTGACTTGCTTCGGCATCGTCTGGATTGCTATGAGGAGGAGTCCTCCCCTCTTCCACTGTTCGTAACGCTTCATATACGAGCTTTTGAACATCCCTAGGACTTCTTGATCAAGTCCTCTCGCTCTTTCTTCAATCATTTTTTCGTCTCGCCTTCTCCTTTCACGCTCACCTATCGCTTCGGCATAAAAAGGGGTTCTTCCCAAATCTGTAATATCACGGATTCTTGAAACATTGCTCAAATTGCTTTGCGCGCTCGCACATGTTACTTTGTTGGCGAGATGAAGAAGATTAGGCCTCCGAACTGGGTGATTCGTTTGCCTGCTGGTGTTTCTGCGTCGATTATTCTTGTTTTCGCTTTCTTGTTCGCTGAAATCTGCAGCAGCCTGTGAATTCTATGCTTGTAACTGCTTTCGGCAAGATATTTGTCGGTAAGCACCAGATACGCCGCACTGAAGTCGTCCTTCTCTTGGTTGTAGACTGCATCTTCGATTTCTTTGAGCGAGAACAGAACAAGCTGGTTACTATTGAGGCTTCTTTCGATGGTGCTGACGATTTGATCAGCTTCTCCCGAGGTTGTAGCCACTATTAGTTCACGGAATTCCTTGGTTTTCACGAGTTCAGCGACGCTGTGGGGCTGATCAGCTGAGCCGACTAGCTCGGCGAAAGTCACTTTGTTTGGGCCTTTTGACTGAAGCAGATAGGCGTGATGTTTCCGCACGTGATCCATGAAGTCAACGGTATAATTGGTTTTCGTCGGCGCTGTCACGACGACGCTCCTGACTCCTTCTTTGAGGACTGGTCTCAGTGCGTTCAGCACAGATTCGTGGAAGTCGTACAACGCGCGCTCATCGGTTCTTCTTCCTGCAAGCTTTAGCGTCCGGTGCGGTTTTACGACGTGACTGAATACTTGCCACAGAGCGGCATGGTCTTGTTCAAACCCTACAAGAAGTGCCACTGGATAGCCGCGCTTGTATCCTCTTTTCGGTTTCACTGTTGTCTCCGATCCTATTGCCCTTCTGATATTCTTTTGTGGTACAGTCTTTTATGGGGATAGGTAACTCCTTCACGCAGTTGACATCTGAAAGATGACTAGTACGTCTCTCATGACGAGAAAAGCCCCTTGAAGCGGGTCGGCAAATTCTTTAATTCCAACGCTCTTCCTCCTATAGTCAGATGAAGATGCAGGAACAGACCACGTATCCATTCTCCGCCATTGTCTCTCTGGAAGACTTGAAGTTGGCCCTGATCCTCAATGCTGTCAACCCGAAGATTGGCGGACTTCTAATTCGGGGACCAAAGGGGTCCGGAAAGACAACGGCGGTGAGAGCGTTGATTCCCGTCTTGCCCAACGTAAGAGTTGCGGAGGATTGTCCCTTCAACTGCAGTCCTGAGGATTCTTCCAACATGTGTGAGAAATGCGCGGCACTCTATGCGAAGAATGGGAGCCTCAAGTTCGAAGAGAGGAAAATGAGGGTAGTTGAGCTTCCTTTGGGTGCGACTGAAGACCGAGTTGTGGGCAGTCTTGATGTGGAAAAGGTATTGAAGATGGGCGTAGAGGCCCTCGAGCCCGGCATTTTAGCTCAGGCGAATCAGAACATTCTCTATGTCGATGAGGTCAACCTGCTTCCCGATCACATTGCCGATGACCTACTGGATGCTGCTGCAACTGGCTGGAACGTGGTTGAACGTGAAGGCATTTCGGTCAAGCATCCTTCTCGGTTCATCTTTATCGGAACAATGAACCCTGAAGAAGGACAGCTCAGACCGCAACTGTTAGACCGTTTACCCTTATCCGTTGAGGTTCAGAGGATTTCTAATGCAAATGACAGGGTTGAAATTGTCAAGAGGAACATAGAGTTTGAGAATAACCCTGAAGGGTTCATCAAGAAATACGGTTCACAAGAAGAAGGACTGAAGAACAGGATATCTCAGGCTAGGAAAATCCTTGAGAAAGTGCATATCGATGACAAGCTGATTCAGGTTGTATGTGAAGCCTGTGTCGAGCTGAAAGTTGACGGGATGCGCCCTGACATTGTGATAGCAAAAACTGCCAAAACGATAGCCGCTTTTGAGAACAAGATTGAAGTTGGCCCGGAGCACATTCTCAAGGCAGCTGAACTTGCTTTGAACCACCGCACCAGAGAGAACGGTTTCTTGGAGCCTGCTACCCCACAGGAAATCGGCGAAGTCTTCACTCGTAAGCTGGAGGAAGCAAAGAA
>CAZHZB010000065.1:4596-5658 GCA_964537045.1 uncultured Candidatus Bathyarchaeia archaeon
AAGTTTCTTTTCAAGACGAAGAAGTTTCTCAAGAAACCTGCAGCAAACATTGGCAAGAGAGCCGAGACGATAACGGCGACAAATCGCGGTAGGGCTCGTGGATGGAAGATGCCGTCTGGTAGGCCGTCTGACATTCATTTTCCGGCGACGATTCGTGCTGCGGCTAGAAAGAAGAGGTTCAGAGACGAGACCGCAGGCATGGCGCTTGCAGTGCATCGTGAGGATGTGAGAGAAAACTTGAGGATCCATCCTGCTCCGATGACGATGACGTTCGTCTTGGACCTCAGCGAGTCTATGCTGTGTAATCTTGATGAGATCAAGGAGGTAATGCTGAAGCTCCACGCTGACGCCTATCGGTGTCGGGACAAAGTTGGAATAGTGGCTTTCAAGGAGATGGGTGCTGTTGTGGTTCAGCATCCGACGACAAATCTGAAATTGGTTTCTAACAAGCTTCTGAAACTGCGAATGAGTGGATACACGCCCTTGGCTGCGGGAATGCAGAAGGCGTTGGAGGTTCTGAGGGAGTGCAAGCGGCGCGATTTTTCGACTATTCCGGCTATGGTCATTATTACAGATGGGGACGCAAACGTTCCTTTGAAGCGGGATTTGCATACGGGTGATATTCGTGAGTTTGACCATCTTTCCGCGGCGTTCTACAAGTTTGAGGATGAAGCGATCAAGGATGTGCTTTCAGTTTCAGAGCTGATGAGAAAGGAGGATATTTTTACGGTCGTTGTCAACACGTTGCTAACCTCTCCTAGTCGGGGCCCGAGTCCAGGTGTCATTACGACACAGTTGATTGCGTCGATAACTGACGGGTTGTACTATGAGGCTTCGGGCGGCGTTATCAGACAGGAGGAAACGTCGTTGGGTTCGGTGTCTGAAGCTGTCCTGAGAGCCCAGAGAAGTATTCACAATCTGCATTATTTGAGTGCGAGGGCCTACTTGGCTTATGGCTCGAGAGTGAAAAGCGGGTAGCGGAATGCCGAAAGCAAGACCCTGCTTCGTGTGTGGGAAAATGACTTCCAAGTTTTTGTTTAATGACAGAAGACTAGAAGTTGC
>CAZHZB010000066.1:0-3381 GCA_964537045.1 uncultured Candidatus Bathyarchaeia archaeon
GAAGCTTCTGCAGGCGGATTATGTTCTGGGGATACCGATCTCGATCAAAGGCAAGAGCATCTTCTTCGATAGACCTCCAATTGGAACCTTATAACGCATATTGATGCTCGCGCTAGACGGTAGGCGGGCGACACATTAGAAATCGGTCTGACCGACGCGCGCGCTGATTTTGCCGAAATATATGAAGTGTTGGTAGGGTCACGGATTCTGTTGTACTCTTCTTGAAAAAGCAGCAGGAACGCTGAAAGTTCTAAAATCTCAGGGCACGGTCTGTCAGAAAGTATGGCCGACTCGTTACAGTCAGAACGTTCTCAGAAGAGCGTGGGAGCATCAATTATATCTCTTAGACCCACGAATCACTACTAGGGTTGTTGTATCCGTCTCAGGTGGAAAATTGGCTCGAGACATGAAAGACACAGATTCAAAGCTGACCAGAGAAGTCGTCAACTTCTGCGAACACGTGGTGGGACCCTGTGAGATAGTCGCAGCCTGCAGACGGAACGATTTCGCATCAATACTACAAGCAACGAGAAGAGTTCCGCAAGTCCTGCTCATTGTTCGCAACTTTCAACCTAGACTTATGAACTACGCTAAAGTTTTCGACGGAGGAAACCTCTCGATTCTGGCAGTTGACGCATGGGTGTTTGAAAGAGACGTGGACAGAGGGTTTCTAGGCGAAGCCCTGGCAGGCGCGTTAATCTTCCCATACACAGTCTTGCAGAATGCTAATTACCTGTATTCACAGGAGGTCGCTTTGAAAAAACGGTTGATCATCGAGCTCCTAGAGAGTCTCGTCCTGGATTTTCCAGAGCTCTCTCAAGAACTGCGAATAAAACCCGAGTATTTCATGTACGAAACCATGTTGACGAGAGCCCGTCTTTTTCCGCCAACACTCTACGCTCTTGCGAACCTGACAAAAGGCAACGAAGCCCGAGCAAACATAGCTTCCGTTCTTCACGGTTTTCTTGAAGCTTTGAAGCAGCTCGAGAAAGAAAACGTGATCCATTACTCCAACGGGTACTGGATGATCACAGGACGATTCGCGGACAAGTCAAAAAGCCTTCGAGGGCGGTTCACAAACCTCTTCAAAACAGGACAGAGAGCCCTGTTCGCTGCTTCGCTCGGGATTTTCCCACAAATCCTAGAAGCCCTTTCACAAAACAGAGAAGCACTTCTCAGGATACAGAAGTCTCTCGACGATTTGAGAATAAAACAAGTGATCGAAGACCCCGAGAACCACGTCTACGTGCCAACAGCAACGGGACTCGTGCCATTGGCAAACAGAGTGGACATCACCGCTTTTGCGCGGAAAGCATTGTCCGCAGACAAGGATGCCAAAGTAAGAATAGAAAACGTCGGTGGCATCTTAAACGACGTCTACCTCGTTGAAACCTTCACGGGAGGAATACGTGCAAGAGCGATAATCAAGCAGTTCAGAGACTGGTCCAACTTCAAATGGTTCCCACTCACATTATGGTCCGTCGGCACGAAAACCTTTGCCGTCGCCGGCAACTCAAGACTCGAACGAGAATGCGCAATCAATCGCTTCCTAGATTCCAAGGGATTTGCCGTACCCAAACTCTTGAACGTGAGCCCCAGCCAGCGTCTGATAGTCATGGAATACGTGGAAGGAGAGGACCTAAGCAAGATGGTGAAGTGTGCTGTCAGTTCGGAAAATGCTGAGGAGAGTGAAAAGGCTCTTAGCGTCGTGTCAGAAGTCGGCAGAACGTTCGCCCGCGTTCACTCCTTAGGCGTGGCTTTGGGAGACACAAAACCAGAAAACGTCCTCGTTGCAAAAACAGGCAACATCTATCTCATGGATTTTGAACAAGCCAGCCGAAAAGGCGACATCGTCTGGGACATCGCCGAATTCCTCTACTATTCAGGACACGACATCTCTCCATTCGCAGACGTGAACAGACTCGAAAGGTTCGCGGAAACATTCATTAGAGGCTACCTAGAAGCCGGCGGAAAACCAGACACCGTCAAAAGCGCCGGAAGCCCAAAGTACACAAAAGTCTTTAGCATCTTCACCTACCCACACATAATGTACGTTTTCTCAAACTTGTGCAGGAGAGCCGACAAACTGAAGGTGTAAGAATGGTCAAACATGAAACAACGCTGACGTTCTACGGCGGGGTAGACGAGATCGGCGGAAACAAGATACTGCTCAAGGACGGAGACACCAAAGTCTTCTTCGACTTCGGCATGTCCTTCGCGATGAAAAAACTCTTCTATTCACCACCGTTCCTTTCACCGAAGAGCGGAAAAAGTCTGCAAGAGTTCGGAATCCTGCCAAAGCTGGACGGCGTCTACAAGTTCGATGACGAAGAACCCCAAGTTGACGCGGTCTTCGTTTCCCACAGCCACTTGGATCATTCAGCCTACCTATCATTCATCAAACGTGAAATCCCAGTCTACTGCGGCGAAACAACGTGCACCATCCTGCAGGCACAAAGCGAGATACGGAGAGCCGACTTGGAGTTCAACATCGAAGGCTTGGCCTTCAAAACATTCAGGACGGGCAAGAAGATCCGTGTCGACAATTTGGAAGTCGAACCCGTCCACGTGGACCATTCCGTTCCAGGCGCGTACGGTTTCGTCATCCACACGACACAAGGATCGCTCGCTTACACTGGCGACTTCAGACATCACGGCGCGAAAAGTGAGATGACAGATGACTTTGTTGAGAAAGCGCAAGAGGCCGACGTGGCGGCGATTATTACGGAGGCTACGAACATGACTGGGGCTTCAGTATCCTCAGAACGAGAGGTCGAAGGCAAGCTGGACGCCATCGTCGGTCAGGCGGACGGAATAGTACTCGCAGAGTTTGCCTATGCGGATGTTGATCGTTTCAACAGTTTCTTTCGTGTGGCCAAGAAGAACAATCGATGTCTCGCAATTTCACTGAAGCAAGCCTGTCTATTGGAGTCACTTCGTGCTGACAAGGGGTTGAGCCTTCCAAGCATTGACGACGAAGGCATCTTGCTTTTTCGAAGATCGAAGGCCACGAGCTACAAGTGGGAAAAGCAATTAGTTGACAAGTACCCCGACAAGGTCAAAGGGGCCTTCGAACTTTCGAAGCAACAATGCGGCGTTGTCTTGGCAATGTCCTTCTATGACCTGGAGGAGCTCGTTGAGATTCAACCCAAACCTGGGAGCTGCTATGTACTGTCTGCGTCGGAACCTTTCAATGAAGAGATGGAAATAGATTTCGAGCGACTGGTCAACTGGCTAGATCACTATGGACTGCCGCAATATCATGTTCACGTCTCAGGGCACATAATGCCTCTTCAGCTGAAGGCGGTTCTGGAAAAGATCAACGCGAAAACCGTTTTTCCTGTGCACACTGAAAACCCACGACTTTTTGGCAGGTTCATG
>CAZHZB010000066.1:3481-5539 GCA_964537045.1 uncultured Candidatus Bathyarchaeia archaeon
AAAGTCAACAACGTGCGAGCAACTTTGACCCTTTTGTCTTCAGAAGACACCAAGTGACAGCGAACAATCCTATTTTTCTTCCTTTTTGGTACAGTTCTAGTTCGAAAATCCAATCATTTGGGATAGACACGGAGCTGCCATGACTCCTCCTTCTCGTAGAGGCTTCTGAGCACCTCAGTTGCCTTCTGTTTGTCAATCGAGAGGAGCAGTTTTGCAATGTGCTTGCAGAGTCTTCTTGTCGACATGACTTTTTCCCAGTCAGCGCAATCGTGAAGCAAGGTTCTGTTCCGCATGTCTATCGCGATGTGGTATTCTCTAATAGTGGCTTCGATTCGCTCCTCTGTCTGACCTGTGATCTGCATTTCATCGTCTGCGATTTGTTCTGCACGTTTCAGCCTCTCAGGTGTGACGAAGTAAGCGATTAGACTGCTGAAGTCCATATTCTTCGGAGGAGCAAAAGATTCGAGGGTCGATAGCGACTGCTGGACGGATTCCTTGCGAAAGTCTTCTATTCTGTTCTTTGCTTCTATCTGCTTCGGCTTGATTGTTCCCATCATTTGCATTATTTGCAGACAGTTCTCGACGGCGTAGCCGTGATAATGATTGTTGAAATAACCGAAGACCTTGTCAACTTTCTTCGCAACCTCTCTGACTCTAGGAGTCCATTGTTGCAGCTCGTCGGCGCTGTATCTGTAATCGTACCAAGGTCCTTTTCCCCGTCCGTGCCATCTGAAATATGCAATGTCGGATGTGATATGGACTTCCGGAGGCAGCAATGGTTCATCGACAATCGTGTATGTTATCTTGTACTTCTCGAGAAGTGCCCATGTTTCACTTCTAATCCATGAGGGGTGTCGGAACTCAATGGCGAATCTGACGTGGGTTGGGAGGAGTTTGAAAAAGTCCTCCAATTGCTTGGGGTTGTAGTCGAATCGGGGAGGCAGCTGGATGAGTACGCAGCCGAGCTTGCCACTCAAGGACAGCGGCTCCATCAGTTCCACGAACCTCTCCAGATCCTTCTCTATGTCCTGTGCTGTATCCAACTTTTTCTTATGAGTGATAAGTCCTGGTAGCTTTGCTGCGTACACGAAACCTTCGGGGGAGTATCTGGCCCAGCCCATGACCGTTCCCTTGTCAGGATAGCGGTAGAATGTTGAGTCGATCTCAACAGTTGAGAAGACGTTGGTGTATGCTCTGAGCATGCTCTTGTCCATCTTCGTGTAGAAGGGACCTATCCATTCTTTGTAGCTCCAGCCGGACGTGCCTAGGTATATGGCGTTGGGTGTTTCGCTCAATTCTCATCACTTCATTGTCAGTTCCGTCTGCTTGATGACCTCGGCGAGACTGTTGTATGTTCTCTCAGGTAGTCTCTCCAAGCTTTCCGCAACGTGGATTCTTTCGGTCTTGCTGAAGTCAAATAGTTTCCAGCCTTGACTCTGTACGAGTTGCTGTTTCGTGGCAGGAAACGTGGCGTCTTCTCCCAGCACGGCTTCCAACGAGGCAAGCCCGGTCGAGTTTGTTATGGGCGGGAATTTCCCTGTTTGTCTGTAGGTCTTTAGTCTTACAGCGTCTTTGTACATCCTTACAAAATGAAAGCTCATAACAATCTTTGAGGACTGCGTACTTTTTGCTTTTCGATCGATTTCCATCAACTCGCCATCGGTTGGTTGGTAAATGTTGTGTTCGCCCTTTCCGAATAATCTCGTGTAAAGTGTGTCTGAGTCGTAGGCGGGTTTTTCACCTTTTGATAGGTCAATCGAGTGAATTATGTTATTGTCCTGCATCAGCCTCAAGTAGCTATTAGGCAATCCTGTACCAGGAGTTCCTCTGATTTCGAACGCAAGCCTCAAGTTTCCCAGATTCAATGAGGAAAGGAGCTGTTGCATGTTCTTAAAGGACGTCTCATCAACCTTGAAAGTGGCAGGAGTCTGAAGGTGAAGTATCTCGGCCTTAAGCACGCTGCATATTCGCTTCATCTTTTCGAAGTCTGTGAAGACATCTCCTTCAGGTTTCAGTTTGTGAGTGTGCGTGATCGATCTACATGCTCTGACCGAAAAT
>CAZHZB010000067.1:0-5483 GCA_964537045.1 uncultured Candidatus Bathyarchaeia archaeon
AGAAAGAAAAACAGATCGAGAATAGGAGTGCGCGCTAAGATAGTTTGACTGTGGAATCAAGAAGTAAGTCGGGCCGAGGTTCAGTTTTCTGCCGATCATTAATCCTGTTTCCATTGTGACCAAGATACTTGCGTAGTTTTCTTTGCCGAAGCAGTCGGCGCAATGTGCAAACCATGATGTTCTGAAGGCGTTTGCAGGCATTGGAAAAACTAGGGTTTTGGTGGAAGTCTAGCAGGGTGCGATTTTGCCTTCAGCTAGTTCCATGCAGAATTCCTGTATATTTTCAAGCTCTTTGTCGAGCACTTCGTTTATCCTTTGTTTAGTTTTCCCAATGTTGTCGGCATCTTTCATTACCACTTGTGCAGCAGCTACTGTTGGATGGTCTATTGGGGCTCCGATCTTACTTAGTAGCCAGATGTAGACCTCTTCGATGCCCTTGACTTGATCGCAGACTTTCTGCGCTATTCGGAACGTAAGGAAGTTGTAGATTTTGCCAACGTGGCTCACAGGGTTCTTTCCTGCCGCGGCTTCTGAGCAGAATGGTCTGTTCAATGAGATTAGACCGTTTACACGGTTTCCTCGTCCGACTTGTCCCGAGTCGCCGCTGTCTGCGCTTGTACCCAACACTGTGAGGTACAACCCTCCCATTCCTCTTCCTTTCATGTCTAGTGTGTTGAGCTTTACGTCCACAAGGTCAAAATTCGTGTTCACCGCAATGTACCTGTTGATGTCTTCAAGGATTTTCTCCTTCTTTTCAAAATAGTCTGCTTCACTGCTGATGTACTTGTCAACAAATGCCATGGCAACCGTTAGTTTCAGGTCATTCTTGTCTCTGAAAGCCATGACTTTTACGTCTTCGCCCGACTCCGGGAATCGCTTTTTGAATTCAGGCGAATTCACGTATCTCTCAGTCTGCAGCACGATTTTCTCTGTTCTTGTCATGGGTGCGTAGCCGACGGCGGCTGACGTGTCATTGGCGCCCAACACTTCGCCCTTTCGCTTGAAAATGTCGGTAAGCCCAACTGAGCCAGGTTTGATTTCCACCTGGTATTTGATGTGCTTGTCCGAGTCGATGAACCGCATGTTCTTCTTGAACCAGTTTTTGGCTGATCTAATGGCTATTTCGTGAACATCGATCTTTTGTCCATCGATCACTGATGTTGCTCTGTCGCCTAAGACGAAAAGTATTGGTTGTTTCACGATGCCGCCTTTGAATCTGTTTTCAGTTTCTCCTGCCACGAGCAGAGACTTGTCTATGTTGTGATGAAGAATTGTGCCAGCTTTTTTCAGGTACTCTTTACTCAAACCGATTGATATCTGATCGGCTATGGCGTCGCAGATAGAGTCAGGGTGACCGAGCCCCTTTCTTTCAACTATCTCTATTCTCTGTCTTTCGAGTGGTGTCTGCTTCCAATCCTCGACAATTATGTTTCGCATTGTGAATCTCCTCTGCGAGAAGTTTACGGGTATGCAGAGCGGCAGATATATATTTTACTGTATATGTTTATAAGTAGAAATAACTGGTGGTTATTTCTTGTCCGTGACAGGCCAAACAATAAAAAGAATGAGGCTCAAAGCCAGTCTCACTCAAAAAAAGCTTGCGGCGCTCGTCGGCGTTTCTCAGGCACACATAGCCAAAATCGAGGAGGGTAAAGTTGATCCTCGCTTGTCAACAGTCAACAGAATACTGGCCGTTCTAAGAACAGGCCCAGAGCGAAAGTGCAGTGACATAATGACGAAGGGAGTAATCTACGCAAAAGCAGGTGACACAGTACTAAAGGCAAGCGAAATCATGGTCAGAAACGCAGTTTCACAGCTGCCAGTGCTGGACGGAAAAAGAATAGTTGGAACGATAACCGAGCAGGATATAGTGCGAAACCTTCGATCAAACTTGGCGAATGAAAGAGTCAGCAACGTGATGGATCGACCGCTTCCGGAAGTTCAGGAAAACACCAGCATCGAGGTAGCACGTGGATTGCTAGAGAAGAATCCAGCCATCCTTGTCAAGAGAGCCAGAGAAACAGTCGGAATTGTTACGCGATCAGACCTGCTTAAGACAATCGAATGAGGAACCTAACCCTCTAGCGAAAAAGGGGGAGGGTGCTATCGGGCTTGTTTCCAGCCGACAGAGCTAATTATCAGCCGGCCAGTCAGAACCCTGCTTGTATTGGTCGGCAAGTTTTCATCAATTCTCTCAAGACTACTGTCGCATAAGATCCGCGGTACAGCGTGAAGGAGACTCTTGCGACCCGCCTTTCCGACGCGATTGGGTCGTCGAAGATGTCGACGACGCGAAAATCCCTGACTGGGGTCACCATAGATCGCAGTTCGCCTTTCGAACTCATTTCAGGCATTGCTGCCACCTTGAAGTTTTGTGGGGCAATGCCTTCCTCCTGCAATATTTTGCGTTCGATGTCACCTTGAATGCCTTGAGAAGAATGTTGTCTCAAACCTATGAGGGGAAGCGCCAACCGCACTTTTCCCCTTTCAATTGCACGATTATTTTCTGCGAGGTTTTCTTGACTCACCATCTTGTGCATCGCTGGCATCGGCAGCCCCGAACGCTCAACACATACGATGTAATCGCCTGTCTCAGCTTCTGTCAAAGAGAGTCCTTGTTTGATTCTGCTGCTCAGAAATCTGTTGAACAGGAAGGACTGATAGGCTTGGACAAAGATTCTTCGCAGCCTAATCGGCAGCCTCGCAAATGCACCCGAAAAATCACTAGGGTTCTCGGCCAAGCTCCTGAGCATCAATCGTTCGTATCGCAGCTGTTTTGGGAAAATCTCAAGGGCTTGTTTGAAATCTTGCGTTTTGCGTAGTTCCTGTCTGGCTTGCCTTGATGATGGGTGTTCATATTTACTCGGTTTAGCAAGGAATAACAATGCAGCTTTCTTTAGGTCGCTTTTGACAATAGCCTTCCCGACCAGATGCGTTATGGGGCGAGTGGTGCCGAAACGCTGGTGGCCGAAGAAATTCGGAATTCCACCCTGTATGTCGATCTCTCCGATCGCCTTCGCAATCCGTTTGTTGGTTGTTGATTTCAAGTGCCTGATGTTTGTGATTGTGATATTGAAATTGTTTCCTTGGAGGTAGTATGGTGAAAGTCTGCTCCGCACGTAGCCTATGGGTCGTATTTCGATATCTTTTAGGTGTAGATTCTGAACATTTTCCATCGATTCGTTTTCGATCGTGATGTGCTGAGCCGTCACAGCTTTTGCGTCTTTGATGCCTGCAATCTGAATCTGTGTCGAGCTAATCCCTAGTTTTTGAGCGATGTTCCGAAGCGCTATGAAGGTGTCCCAGTTTCTCTTAATCAGTACGCACAGCAAGTATCGACCTCTCGTCGAAGTCGCGCCAAGAACTGGTTTTTCTGCTTCCTTTTCAGATTCTGCTTCTGCTCGGGATCCATCTGCCAATATCTCTTTGACAACAAAATCCTCTGCTCTCTGCTTTATGTTTCCGCCAATGCCCGCAGAGCTTGTCGCATAAACTTCTATTCCGATGGATCTTTCAAGCTTAGAAACCAACAACTTCTGCGCCCGCTCACAGAAGTGGAAGCTTTCCTGTTATTTTGTCAACTCTCTCGGCCGGCGCAGGTCCGATTCCTAGACAGGTGACTGTGTCTGGTGGGATTTCTGTCAGTCCTCTGTCAACTATCAGAGCGCAAGGTAGTCCCATCTCTTTTGCCTGTTCATCAAGTTCAGTCAGGGTTTTTTCGTTCGGAACTTTGACAGCGATTTTGCACTGTCCTTCCCGGAACCAGCCGTCAAACCATTCTTTTCGATGTTTTCGTGCTTCTTCCGCTGCCGAAACTGCGGCGTGGCCTGCCTGCGCTGCTGTCTTGCCCCTGCTGAGTCTTAGATCGGACCTGAAGACAATGACTTGTTTATAGCGGAATTCAGACATGGTTTCTATAGACCTTTCTTATCAGTCTGTTCTTTGGAGATTTTAAGGATTCCCAAGGAGATATGTCAACAGGAAGTAACCTATAGAGCCCAGCATTCTGGGGCTTCGGAGTGCGTGCAGAAGGGTTTGTCCTTGAAAATCTATGTCATCAACGTTTCTAAGCGTCTTTTCCAGTCCAAGTCTTGCGCACATGCCGATCAATCTGTCGAGTTTTTCGTCAGATAAGCGGTCAAGAGTCTTTCTCATTCTGATCATTGTTTTGGCATCGAAACCGACGGCTTCGCCGCAACGCTTTTGGTACTTGCTGAGGAATTGAAGAGAGAAATCATCATGGTTGATCGCTTCCGATGTCACTTGTGCCGCTATTGCCGCGCAAGTCATTCCGAAAATCACGCCTCCTCCCGTCGTAGACTTCACTTGTGATGCGGCATCTCCAACTGCTAGGAATCTGTTGGAATAGGATTCTTGTGTTGGGCCGCCGAGGGTTATCGGATGAACTGCAGTGCGAATGATTCTAGCGCTGCGCAGTTTCTTAGATGCTGCTGGGTGTTTTGTCATCATTTTCTCCAGAAAGAGCTTGGGGTTTCCGTTTTTTGCTGCAAGGCCAACTTTGGCTTTTCCATCTTTTTTGGGAATTAACCATCCATAGAAACCAGGAGCGTATTCTGATCCGAAGTACACTTCAACCGAATCTGAACCTACATCTTCTGCTCCTTCGACTTCGGCTTCCACGCCGTTAACGATCATGTGTCTATCAGGTCCCCGCAGACCCGTCTCTTTTAGTAGTCGCGAAGAAATCCCTTCGGCGTCAATGACCATTCCAGCTTTCATCTTCTCGGCCTGATCCTGATGCTCGATAGCTACTTCTACCCCGTTCTTATCAAACGTGAGCCTCACAACCCTTGAGTTCAAGCGAATGTGTGCCCCTGCATCTTGGGCTCGTTCTGCTATGTATTTGTCAAACAAGGCGCGGTTGACCGTACAGGTTACCGGTGTTTCGAGGCAAACCGCAAATTGTGTGCAGTTGGGAGAAAAGAATCTGGCGCCAGTGAAACTGTTCTCAACGATTTCTTCAGGAAGGGGGTGGATTCCTAGACGTTTCAGTCCTTTTATGCTTAGGTGACCTGCACAGTGGGATGGGACCCCTATCTCAGAGTGTTCTTCGAAAAGTGTTACATCGACACCCATTTGTGCAAGTTTCAACGCTGCAAAGGAACCAGATGGGCCGCCTCCAATGACGACAACGTCTGGGTCTTGCATCAGAAGCACTCATGTGTTTTGGGGGTTTTTGTCTTCTAACCTATGAGTTCGACTCGTCTCTTGCCACGGGACATGGAAGTCACTCGGATCTTCCCGCTTACTTCCAACCGCATCAGTATTTCGTTGAAGTCTTTGAATCCCAAATCCTCGAACTCCTCGGTCAAAGCACTGAAAAGCTCTGAATCCGCCATCGCTCCTTTCTTCTGCAGGAGATCGAGTAACGTGGTGTAGGCAGGATGCGTTTTCCAGATTTTTGTTGGCATCGGCATGTCTTCACTCGCCTACGCGACCGGGGTTGCTGGTTTCTGCACTTG
>CAZHZB010000068.1:0-5337 GCA_964537045.1 uncultured Candidatus Bathyarchaeia archaeon
TTGGATGGCATTAAAGACATCATCATCAACGGCAAGAACTTGAAAATGATCTCTCTCACAATAGAAAAAAACAGGATCAGCATATTCCTTGAAAACAGCTCTGACAATGATAGAGTGCTGAAAAGAATTCAGATGGTTTAGATCACCATCACCCCATTTTGCAGCATCATTAATGCTAGATTTTTGAGGCCCTGAGTTTTCAGAACGTTTAAATTGTCGAATTGGCGATATTACTCTGGGAGAAAGGGGTCAGACTTAGCCCGAGTACATGGGCTAGATTGGGGAGTATGGTTGATAGAAGGTCGAAACGCTGCCAGCAATAACCATCGAGGAAATCTGGACATAATCGCAGATATCCTAGATGCTTCCCACGGAGGAGTCAAGAAAACCTACCTTATGTACCACTGCAACTTGAGTTTCAAGCAGTTGAAAACCTACTCACATTTTCTGCTCAACAATGGACTGTTGCTCATGACTTTGGAACAGGAAAGAATGGCCAACCAACTGTTCAAGGTTACACCGAAAGGCAGAGAGTTTCTAAAGGCGTACAAGGGCCTGAAGGCGCTTATGACGTAGCTGTCTGCGAAAGGAACTTTAGCACATCTTCGCCAATCTTAATCTTTTTGTCGGCATCGTTGATTTCAACAAAATCGTATTCCCGAAGAAAATCAGCTATCTGTTTGACCTGGTCATCTGTTAGCTTCATTTTCTTCTTTACTTCAGCTAACAAATGCCATTGTCCATCATTCAGAATCCCAAGTATCTCTGCGATTCTCCTCGGCGTAATGTCTCCCCGCTGCCCAGCAAAGCGTTACGCGCATCTGGTTTAAAGCGTTTCTGAAACGATGTTTCAGAAGTCTGTTCTAGAAAACTGTTTCCTATGCTCATTGAAAGAAACACTTTCACCGCGGCACCGAGTCGGCGAAACAGGCCAAACAGAACTGGCGCTTCCAGCAAAGGCTTTATCAAAAGCAACTGTATGGGAGAATGGAGGACTCGCAATATGCCGCGACAGAACAAATGGACGCAAATTCTTGTGCAGTGTAGAGACAACGTTCAGAAGGGCATTAGGCCTCTTCTCAAAGAGATGAGAAAACCGCAACCAAATTTGGGAATAGGCGCGGGCGGCGATCCAGTCAAAAAGATTGACCTTGCTGCTGAAAAGGCAATAATGAATACGCTGCAGAAACACAAGGTCACTTTCACGCTGATAAGCGAAGAATCAGGAATGATAGAGTACGGAACCAACCCACAGCAGTGCTATGTGACAACAGATCCAATAGACGGAACAACAAACCTGATCAGAGGCTTACCTTTCTATGCCACTTCAATCGCGTTCTCAAACGAACCAACTTTAGGAGCGGTTCATTCGGCTTTGGTGACAGACCTGTTTCACGGCACAACGTACACTGCCAGTAAAGGCGCAGGAGCATTCCGCGACAACAAGAGAATAATACCGTCCAGCAACATCGCGGTGGAAGAAAGTGTGATAGGCATCGACCTCAACAGCTACCGAATCCAAAAACTGGCTCCAAAGCTGACCGCACTGATGGGGGAAGCCAAACACATGCGGCATTTTGGTGCTAATGCCCTTGAACTCTGCTACGTTGCTGATGGCACCATAGATGCCTTCATCGACATAAGGGGAAAACTTCGAACCACGGACATGGCAGCCGCATCGCTGATCATAAAGGAGGCGGGCAGCATAATCAGCACTCCTGAAGGAAAACAGTTGGACGCTAGACTTGATCCCCATCAGAGAGTTGAGTTCATAGCCGCGTCGAACGAAAACATTCACAGAAGAATACTCAGCTTGATAAATTATCAAAAGGAAAAAGAATGTTAACCCCGCTTCCACCCTATCCAGCTGCACTGCTCAGAATGGGCAACGAAAGGACAATAGCAGTCGCTGACCTCCACATAGGCTGGGAAATGGCTCTCTCAGACGAAGGCATTCACGTTCCCACACAAACACCTAAACTACTGAAAAAACTGTTGGACCTCTTGTTCACCTACAGCCCTCAGAAGCTACTGATCCTCGGCGATGTAAAACACTCTGTGGCAAAAGCTGAAAAAGCAGAATGGATGGACATACCGGACTTCTTCACGGAGTTACGCAAACACGTTAGGGAGATTCAAGTTCTTCGCGGCAACCACGATGGAAACCTTGAACCATTGCTTCCTGAAAACGTGAAAACCTTGCCGGCCACGGAGCTAGCATTGAACGACGCCGGATTCTTCCACGGACACCAGTGGCCCTCGCCCAACCTTCTCAAGTGTAAGACACTTGTTATGGGGCACGTTCATCCAGTGGTTGCTTTTCGCGATCCAGCGGGTTTCCGAGTGATTAGACAAGTGTGGATTAAAGCTGCCTGCAACACGAATGAACTCACTAAAATTCTGTTGAAAAAACACGATGTCAAGATCCAAAACAGTCCCGAAGCCACTCTTCGGAAGAATTACAGAATAAAGCCGAGAACCTCACAGCTCTTCATAATGCCGTCCTTCAACGATTTCTTGGGAGGAAGACCTTTGAACGAGAGGAGACTGATGAAGAAATCTGACGCAGAGATGGTGGTAGGACCTGTGCTAAGATCGGAAGCCGTGGACATGAAGAATGCCGAAGCATACCTTCTCGACGGAACTTTCCTCGGAACACTTGAACAACTCAGGACGCTCGGTTAAGCGACACCCCAGCATAACGCTTATAGAGAAACGCCTTATTCAGACTTGAATGGTGATATCGTGTCTTCAGAAGACGATTCTCCGGAATGGTTCAAAAAGAAGCGTACTCCATTCTTCAAAGACTGGGGTTTCCACGACATTGACAAAATGTTTGAAGAGATGGAGAAGATGGTGGAAGACGAGTTTAACAGTTTCACTTCACGAATCCCAAAAGATTACGTCAGAGAACGCAAACTCCCAGATGGCTCAACTGCGCGCGAATGGGGACCCTTTGTCTACGGGTACAGTGTGAAGATAGGTCCCGATGGGAAGCCTGAGATCCGCGAGTTCGGAAACGTCAAACCAACGAAACGCGGGTTACCACAGGTGCAGGAAGAGAGAGAACCACTCGTTGACATCATTACGACTGACAGTGAAATCCAAGTTGTTGCAGAGCTGCCGGGCGTTGACAAGAGCGAAATCAAGTTGAGCGGAACTGAAGATTCACTGACCATAGAAGTTGATAGCCCACAGCGCAAGTATTACAAGGATGTGAAGCTGCCGGCGAAGGTGAAGGTAAGAGAGGCAAAAACAAGGTACAAGAATGGAGTGTTAGAAGTAACCTTCCCGAAACTTACAGAGGAAAAATCCTCTACAGGCGAACCGATACACATCGACTAAAAAAACATCATTTTCACGCTTTGCACTAACAAGGTAGTTACCCAACAATGGACGAAAAATCCGAAATCGAGGTGCTCAACAACATCTGTAAGAAGGCAAAGACAGAGGGCAAACTGACTGGCAAGAACCTGACGGCGCTCTACGACATCTTCGGTCAAAGGTTCACCAAAGCGTTCGAAGCTCTGAAAGAGAACAGAGTGAAGAAGTACATTTTCAAACCCGGCGGGAGAATCGTTTGGATCGTTGTCGGCAGAGAACGAGATTATCTCATAATGCCTGAGGTCGACTTCTGCACTTGCGACGACTTCTACTTTCGCGTCCTCGACAGACAGGTTCACATGTGCTACCATCTCATCGCACAGAAACTCGCCAAAAACCTAGACTGGTATGACACCATAGAAGAACACGACGAGCTGTATGATTCACTCATGAACGAGTGGAAAAAGGCTACTACTTAAATACTTCAACTCAATTAGAATGCGGAAGGAGAAAATTCCCATGGACATTGGAGCCTACTTTGAGATACTCAAGTACGTTCTCATGACTGCTACGTTCGCAGTGCTTGTTCTAGTATTCTTGCACTTGTTCTACGGCAAAGAAGAGAAACAGGACTAAACGCCAATTTTCTCTGATTTCTTACGCATTAGCGCGCGATGGCAGCGACTATTATGATCAACACGCCGACAAACACAAGAGCGAAACCTGGGCCTGAAGCGTTCTCAAATCCATGAGTGTTTTCGAACTCCTTCTAGGCTCAAAATCATCAGCAGTTTTTAATAAGTCTTATAGCATGCACTCTTCTTTCAACTTCAATGTGACTGAACCATAATGAGCGCTGATGACATTATTGGACGAATCACTTCAACATGCCCATGGATCTCGAAGGACCAAGTACTGAGTAGACTGGAGAAAGAAAAGCACAAAGTCGGGGGATTGATTTCGGATGACGCTCTCCTGAAAATGATCGCGGCAGAATTTGGCTGTGAACTGGCGAAAACTGACGCTCAGATGCCTTTGCTCCTCATAAAGGACTTGTTTCCAGGTTTGAACGACGTTACAGTAACTGGAAGAGTTCTGGCTATTTTCGGCTCCAAGGCCTTTGATGGAGTGAAAAAAGGGAAGCTGGCAAGCTTGTTGATCGCTGACAAGAGCGGTATCTTGAGAGTCGTCTTGTGGAATGAAAAAACCACCGTGCTGGAAACAGGTGAAATAAAGGTTGGCCAACTGGTGAGGTTCGCACATGGATACACAAGAGAGGACTTGGGTAGGAAAGCAGAACTCCATGTGGGTGAAAAGTGCGAGGTTGAAAAAGAACCCAAAGATGTTGACAGCAAGGAGTACCCCGACATTCGCAAATTCTCCATCAAAATCGGTCAAGTGCCATCAATGGGCGGCAACAAGAGAGTGTCGCTTGTCGGCATAGTGAAAAAGACATTTCCCGCGTCAACTTTCGAGAGAAAAGATCTGACTCAAGGAAAAGTCATGCGATTCGCCTTGGAAGACAACACAGGCGAAATCTCGGTGGTTGTTTGGAATGAGAAAGCTAGGGAACTTGAAAACACTCTGAAAGTCGGCGATAAACTTCAGATAGTTAATGGAAAAGTCAAGAAAGCTATGGGAGGAAATCTGGAAATCAACATTGACGCAGGAACCTACTTGGGATTGATTTCAGTATTCGAGGAGTTCTCTGAAATTGCCGAGCTCAAAGAAGGAATGGGTATCGTGAATGTTGAAGGAGAAGTTGCCACAAAACCTGTCGTGAGAACCGTCAGGACTTCCAGGGGAGAAGTCATCAAGTTAGCAACGTTTGAACTGAAAGACGAAACGGGAAACATTGTGGTTTCTGCTTGGCGAAACCACGCAGACGCCGCGGCCAGTCTCAACCAAGGCATGAGAGTGGTCATCAAAAACGTCTATGTGAAAAAAGGGTTCAGCAGCGACCAGCCCGAAATATCGACTAGAGACGACACTTCACTGGTTACGACCAATTGA
>CAZHZB010000069.1:0-5268 GCA_964537045.1 uncultured Candidatus Bathyarchaeia archaeon
CAGTTTTGACTTCACTTTTCTTCATCAGTCTTCCCTCAGGGTTTAGTCTACGTGACTTAAGAGCTTGTCTGCAGTAACTCAAATGTGAAGTTGAGTTTCGTAAGACCGGTACTCACGTTATTCGAAAGCGGTCAAAGTACCTCTGCATGCGAAATTTCCATGGTGGACTTGTGAACAATGCAAATGCTTTTGCAGACAATACTACAGCTAAGCTTAAATCTCGTTTATTTTCAATATTTGACTCCACAGCCGGTGGACCTCGTATGGCAGAATATGATGCGGTTATAGTGGGTGCTGGAATAGTGGGTCTGTCAACCGGATACCATATCAAAAGGGTGAACCCTAACCTCAATGTTCTGATTGTCGACCGGTTCGGAGCAGCTGGACAAGGCAGTACAGCAAAGAGCGCAGCTGCTTTTCGTTGCCTTTTTGCGTCACGGACAAACTTTGCTCTGGCAGACTCTTCAGCCGAGTTCTATCGGCACGTGCAGGATGATTTGGGTTTTGACCTCAAGCTGCGTTGGGCTGGCTACTTGTGGTTTTTTGATCAAGACGGTTACCGCAAGATGCTTCCAGTTTTGAAGGAGTTGGCAGGAAGAGGCTTCAAGTACGTTGAGTACGATTCAGCAGATTTGGCCAAAAAACTTGACATGCGAACCGACTTTGAGAGTGATGACGAAGCAAGAATGATGGGTTTGGGCAACGTCCACAAAGGAGTGCTGATACCAAAAGCGGGCTTGATCGATGTTGATTTGCTCGTCAAATTCTATGAATCTGAGTTTCTTAAACTCGGCGGCAACATTCAGTATCATACCGATGTGAAACGACTGACCGTTGAACCCCGTCAACCATTGGGAATGCCTGGTGAGCCATATTTCTGGCAAGATGCAACAGTCACAGGTTTGGAAACGGCAAAGGGGCCGATAAAATCCAAGAAAACGATAGTCGCAGCTGGCGCTTGGGCTTCCCAACTTTTGGACCCTGTTGGTATCGAGTGTTTTATCAAAGCAAAGAAGCGACAGGTCTTTTCAATTAAAGCGAAAACTGCAGTGCTCTCGAAACTGCTTTTCTGCAAAGAATTCACAGAAGCAGGATGCTTGCCCTTCACGATACTTCCGAAGCCTTCGGCCTACATTCGTCCAGCCCCTGAAGAAGATGCGCTTTGGCTGGCTTATGCTGACGAGTTTCCTCGAGCTTTCATGATTGAAGACGAGCCTGAACCCGAAGAAAATTACTACACTTATGGTTTGTACCAAGTCATGGTCAAGTATTTCCCTCAATTCACAGGCTGTCAACCATTTTCGTCGTTTGCGGGGTTGTATGAAATCAACGGTATCGACGGGCAACCTCTGATTTTTGAAGAAAACGGTGTTATGGTCGTAGGCGGTGCAAGCGGAAGTGGAATACTGAAAGCTGACGCTATTGGAAGAATAGCTGCAGCATTATACAGGGACGAGGAGTACGCTTATCTTCACGGCGACAAGAAGTTCAAAGTCAGCGACTTGGGCCTGAAGAACAGAAACGTAGAACCAGAGAAATTGGTGATCTAACCCGCAAAGGGTTAGCCTTATCTACGTTCGGCCAGATAATATTCTCAGACTGATTTTAGGGAAGCTAGGTAACATGTTTGGCTGGAATGGAAGAATCCTGCACGTGAACCTGAACAAAGAAAAAGCCGTGGCCGACAAGTATGATTCTAAAATGGCAAAGAATTTTCTTGGAGGCAGAGGGTTTGCAGCCAAAATCCTTTGGGACGAACTCAAGCCTGGGATCGACCCACTGTCCCCTGAAAACCGACTTGTCTTTGCTGCAGGACCACTTACGGGTTTTGCTCTCCCCAGCAGCGGCAAGATGGTCGTAGCTGCAAAAAGCCCACTGACTTGGGGGTACGGAGATGGAAACATAGGAACATATGCTTCAGTTCAAATGCGCAAAGCCGGCTATGATGCTGTTGTCATCGAAGGCAAAGCCAAAAACCCAATGGTATCACTGATCCGCAATGAATCTGCAGATTTCTTTGACGCAAAAGACCTGTGGGGTCTCGGCACTTTTGAGACCGAAAGAAGACTGGCTGAGCTTTATGGGCGCACTGCAGGCGTCCTCTGTATAGGTCAGGCGGGAGAGAATCTCGTGAAATACGCTCTCATCGTGTCACAAGAAGGCCGTGCGGGCGGCAGACCTGGCATCGGTGCCGTTATGGGCTCCAAGAACCTGAAGGCAGTGGTTTTCATCGGTTCCAACGAGTTGCCAGCTGCACATCCAAAAGAGATGAAGGATCTCGGTGAGGAGGCGTACAGAGAGGTATTGGCTAAACCTAACTATGTTTTTTGGAAGCGTCAAGGCACGATGAGCACTATCGAATGGAGCCAAGAAAACAGCGTGCTTCCAACGCGTAACTACCGCGAAGGGGTCTTCGAAAAAGCCAGTAGCATTGGAGGCTTTGTCATGGAGAAAATGAAGGTTTCCAACAAGGGTTGCCCTCAGTGCAATATGACCTGTGGTAACATTGTCAAAGACTCAGACAGGAAAGAGTCTGAACTTGATTACGAAAACGTGGCTATGCTTGGTGCGAACATTGGACTTGGCAACTTGAAAAGCGTTGCAGCTCTAAACAGAATTGCTGACGAGTACGGCTTAGACACGATCTCTCTGGGCAATGTTTTAGGCTTCGCAATGGAAGCCTCTGAAAAGGGTCTAATCAAAGAAAGCATTCCATGGGGTAAGTTTAAAGCGACCAAAACCCTGGTCAGCGATATAGCCTACCGGAAAGGCTACCTAGGTAACCTGTTGGCAGACGGGGTATATTCTGCTTCGCAGGAAATAGGCAACGGATCAGACCGCTGGGCGATGCATGTTAAGGGTCTGGAGACTTCGGCTTATGATTGTCATACAACACCTGCTATGGCTCTTGCCTTTGGCACTTGTTCGATTGGCGCTCATCACAAAGACGCTTGGGTGATTTCTTGGGAAGTGAAAACTGGTCGTGAGGGATACACAGCTGAGAAAGTCGACAAGGTCATTGAATTGCAGCGGATCCGTGGGGGCATTTTTGAATGTTTGACGGTTTGCAGATTCCCGTGGGTCGAATTGGGCTTTGAGCTTGAGTGGTACCCGAAATTCTTGTACGCAGCAACGGGAGTTGAAATGTCATTGGAAACCCTGAATATGATAGGCGACCGAGTTTTCAACCTAATCAGGTCTTTCTGGGTACGCGAGTTCGGCGGCAAATGGAGCGCTGAGATGGATGTCCCTCCAGCGAGATGGTTTGAGGAACCCTTAACGAAGGGGCCATTGAAAGGCAAGAGACTCGACAGGTTCAAGTATGATAATATGTTGAAGACATACTATCAAAAAAGAGGATGGGATGAACGTGGGATACCGACAGGTTCCACGTTACTCAAACTAGGGTTAGAGGATGTGGCAAGAGAACTCGGTGGCAGAGTGAAAATCTCGCCATAGAACGGTTTGTTGTCTTGGCTAGTATGCTATTGCCGTCCTAACCATCGTTTGGGCTTTTTCGCCGCAGATCACGCATTTTCCCTTTGCTTTTTCTTCAGTATCTTCGGGAGTGCCCAACACCCGGGCGTTGGTCACTTCTTCGAGCTTATGTCCGCACGTGGCTTTTCCGCACCATGGGGCTTCAACGATTCCTGCATGCTTGTCTAAGAGTTCTTTTGCTTCTTCAAGAGACTCGATTCGATACACGTGTTGTTTTGTCCACTCCCATGCTCTTTGTCTAAGATCTTCGGTCAAAGTGTCAGCAAGAGTGCTTAGGAACTCTGGCAGCTCGTTTCTTTTGCAGATCTGTTTCTTGAGAGTATCTCTTCTGGCGACTGTGACTTCGTTTCTTTCAATTTCTCTAGGACCTATCTCAACTCGAATTGGAACTCCTCTGAGTTCCCAATCAAAGTATTTCGAGCCTGGCGTAACGTCTTCTCTCAAGTCAACTTCGACTCTGAAACCTTTTTGCTTCAGTTCGTCTGCGACTTTTTGGCATTCTTTGTTAACGAGTTCCGCTTTGCTTTTGTATGGAATCGGGATGACTATGATTTGGGTTGGCGCAATTCTGGGCGGTAATGTGACTCCATGGTCGTCGCCGTGCATTATAAGCACTGAGGCTATTCCTCTTCCTGAAATTCCGGCGCATGTTTGCCACACGTGTTCTCTTCCACCGTCTTTTGTCTCATATGAAACGTCGAATGCCTTTGAGAAGTGCTGACCGAGGTTGTGTACAGTCCCAATTTGTAGTGTTCTGCCGTCAGGGCATATCATGTCGAAGGCAGTCGTGTATTTGGCACCTGCAAACTTGTCCCATTCGGGTCTCCTCGAGACACGGTAAGCTACACACAGTGTGTTGAAGATTTTTCTGTAATTGTCGATTTCCTCTCGGACTTCTGTTTCTGCCTCATCTTCCGTAGCGTGTGCTGTGTGTGCCTCTTTGAAGTCGAATTCCCGCATCCTCAGGATCGGCCGTGTGGCTTTCGTTTCGAACCTGAAGACAGTAACTATCTGGTAAAGCTTCAGTGGAAGATCGGTGAAGGAGCGTATCCATAGATGTTCCATTGGTCCGATGATGGTTTCACTCGTCGGTCGAAGGGCTAGTCGCGTTTTTAGCTGTTTCTGTCCGCCTTGGGTCACCCAGAAAACTTGTGCTTCAAATCCTTCAACGTGTTCTGTTTCTTTCTGCAGAGACGTTTCTGGAATCAGAAGTGGAAACAGAGCTTCGCTGTGTCCAGTGGAGTCCAGCTGGTTGCGGATCACTCTGAAAACGTTTTCCCGTATTCTGAAGCCGTATGGGAGCCAAACGCCTAATCCTTTGATTGGATATCTGTAGTCGAGGATTTTTCCTTCGATCAGGACTTTTCGAAACCACTTGCCGAAGTGTTTACTCCATTTCTCTCTCGAGACGTTTTTCTCACAGGTTTTTGCTGCTTTTGACATTATGATCTTTCCTTTGTTATATGTTTGTAGAATATAATTCTACTGTGACATCTTGCATGAAATGGGCTGCATGTTTCGAGAATTCAGCGATATGGAAGGCAATCGCCCATTTCAACCACTTCTCAAAACATTGCAGAAAGGAATTATTAAGTGTTTGCCACATGCGAGACGGATGGTGGATGCACAGTCGGTTTTGACCGGAATAAGCGCACGCAGATGCTGAGGTTGTAACTGGAATATCGTGACACTCCGAGTACAGTCGGCGTGGGTGAACAAATATAAACCGTGGGGGCAAAACCGAAGATACATAAAGGTTAGCCCAAAACA
>CAZHZB010000070.1:0-5262 GCA_964537045.1 uncultured Candidatus Bathyarchaeia archaeon
TTTTTCAGTCAGGGTTGCAACAAAACCATTTTAAGCTGATAACCTGTGATAGATAGACTGCTTGTAAATGGAGCGATGAACTTGAAAGGTTCAGAGATATTTTCTCAGGCCAAGAAAGAAGGAAGAAAAGCCCTGCTTGAGACCGAGGCCAAAACAGTGTGCATGGAATATGGCATTCCAATTACAAAGTTTGAATTGGCAAAGAACGAGTCGGAGGCCGTGGAATTCGCAGAGGCAATCGGTTTTCCAGTGGTTTTGAAGATAGTTTCGCCTGACATACTCCACAAGTCTGACGTAGGCGGCGTGGTCGTCGGCATAAAGAACACTGAAGAAGTGAAAGATGCCTACGGGAAAATTCTGGAGAACGTCAAGAAACACGCTCCAAAAGCAAGAATCGAAGGCATGCTGGTTCAAGAAATGGCTCCCTCGGGAACTGAGGTCATAGTCGGATGTACCAAAGATCCGCAGTTTGGGCCTGCGATCATGTTCGGACTGGGCGGTATCTTTGTTGAGGTTCTGAAAGATGTGACTTTCAGAATTGCGCCTATAACGGAAGATGAAGCGGCTGAGATGATAAGCGAAGTGAAAGCTTACCCATTGCTCAAAGGCTATCGGAATACCCCACCCGCTGATCTTAAGGCCATTGTCAAGATTTTGCTGAGCACTTCAAAATTGGTAATGGATCATATGGAGATCAAGGAATTGGACCTCAACCCTATCATAGTGTATGAGAAAGGAGCAAAAACTGTCGACGCCCGTATCATTCTGGAATAGCCTTTCCACCGATTTTGCTGTTTACGTCAGAGACATCTTAATGTTATGTTTCAACAGAAGAAGATAAGAGTAACAAAGTAGTTTCCAAAATGTACAATACGGAAGGAAAGGGACCTTGTCTAGAGAGCAGAAGAATGGTATGATTAATGAGCTTGAAGAGAAGCTTGCTGCCCTGAGAGAGAAGAAGACAGTCGCCGAAGAACAGGCCAGAACTTTTGCGGAAAAGCGTGACAAAGTCAACGAAAAAGTCAGAAACATTCGCACAGAGATAGATCAGCTTCGCAAAGAGAGGGACGAAGTAAACGAGAAAGTGAAAGAACTAAAGCAGCACAGAAACGATCTGACCTCGAAAATCAGAGAGAAGATCGAGGAGATCAAGAAGCTGGGCGAAAAAAGCAGAGTGATAGCAAAGAAGAGACCATCTGTGGACCACCGAATCCTGCAGGAAGAAGTTGAAAGCATAGACTGGGAAATTCAGACAACTCCGCACAGTCTGCAAGAGGACAAGGAACTCGTGGAGAAGGTAATGGCACTTGAGAGACAATTGAGCGTTCATAAGAAATATGAGCGACTTGCCAAGATGATACGCAACTTGCGCTCCGAAGTAGACAAGTTCAAAGCTGAAAGCCAAGGATACCATGAGTCTCTCACCGCGGATGCAAGAAAAAGTCAGGAACTTCACGGAAAAATGCTGACAAAAATGGAGGAATCGAAGAAACTGAGGGCAGAGGCGGATGAGCTGCACAAACAATTCGTTGCTGCTAGAGAAACGGCAAGGCCATTACATAATGAAATTGCTGCCGTGTTCGGCGAGATCAAGAAACTGAAAGGAGAAATGCGAGAGGAAGAGGAGAAGGAAAAGAAACAGAGTGAAGATGAACTCAGACAGGCGATCGAGAATAGGGCAAAAGAAAAATTGAAGCGCGGTGAGAAACTAAGCTGGGAAGAGTTTCAGCTTCTCGCAGAAAAGGGAATTTCGACGCAAGATTAAAATGAACATGCAATAGATATATCGAATGAAAGAGATAAGGATGAAAGAGGCTCCTGAAAGCGAGCAAAAACGCGTTCTCGTTTTATGTGTGGATAGAGATGGTGATCTAGGAGCCAAAGCCGGCGTTAAGACCCCTGTTGTTGGAAGAGAGGACAATATCAACGCGGCAGTATCTTTAGCTCTTAAAGATCCCGAGGAGCCTGACGCGAACGCCATGTTCGAGGCTGTTCGCATATACGATCGTTTGAAGGCTGAGAACCGTCCCGAAGAGGTCGTTGAAGTTGCCACTCTCTCTGGCTCGGAATTGGGCGGCATAAGTGCTGATCGAAAAGTTGTTGTAGAACTCAATGATCTGCTGCACTCCTTCGAAGCGACCGAAGTCATACTGGTATCTGACGGGTACTCGGACGAAGCAGTTCTTCCTGTTGTCCAGTCTAGGATACCCGTGTCGTCGGTACGGAGGATCATTATCAAACACAGCGAATCCATAGAAGAAACGGCTGCATTGTTTTCGCGATATCTCCGACTTCTTGTAGACAACCCGCGTTACTCTCGCTTGGTACTTGGGGTGCCGGGCGTGCTTATTCTGCTACTAGGTATTCTCTCTTATTTTGGGTTTGTACAATATTACGTCCTAGTCTTAGGCATTGTCGTGAGCGTAATCCTCGTCGTCAAAGGTTTTGGCGTCGATAAAACTGTCAGAGGGTTCTACAAGTGGGCAAAAGAATACTCTCCACCTCCATTGCGTGTTCAGATTTCAAGCTTCTCTGCGGGTGCAGGAGTGTTGCTAGTAGTGCTGGGTGTCTACTTGGGAGGGGCCAAGGCCGCAGTGGAAGTGACTCCGCAGCCGGATATTGCAGGATATCTGAGCCTACTGCCGCGGC
This sequence comes from uncultured Candidatus Bathyarchaeia archaeon, assembly GCA_964537045.1. Taxonomy (GTDB): domain Archaea; phylum Thermoproteota; class Bathyarchaeia; order Bathyarchaeales; family Bathycorpusculaceae; genus DASPPK01. The sequence continues at coordinate 2,650 of CAZHZB010000070.1, forward strand.
TCACGGGTTTCTTCATAGGAGATGCTATCACCTTGACTGTAATTGGTGTGTGCGTAGCCTTGCTCGGTAGAGCCATCCGCTGGTACCTTGAGCACGACGTGCGGCTACTACGTAACGGCGCGTTGATAGTGACGGTTGCATGGTCTAGGCAGATATTCATGTCTGCGTCAGATCTGTTGTTAGGGACTGCAGGGCCCGAAAGAGTGGTGCTAGCCATAATAATCGGCATCCTCATCGGTGTAGCCTCGGTATTGATAGTGTTTATTTTTCATAGGCGAGCGAAGCGATTTTTCCGTGAAGCTGATGAACAAGTTGAAGAGTTTGGTGAAGAGTGACTCAGCACGATGCATCCATTTCCCAAGAGCCCTGATGATATTGACGTCATAAGATTTTCAAGCAAATCGTTTCAGAAACGGAGAAACTCTTAATTGCGACAACACGGGTTCTACCGATGAATAGCCTGGAAAAGAAATCCCTGCCTTAAAGCATCTGAGGGTGCGAGGTTCGAATAGTGTTCAAAACACTGCTGTCTGCCGTTGGAGCCTACAAGGTATACGAAGGATGGTTGTGGCGTCAAGTAAAAACCGGCGCCAAACCTGAGCACATAGCAATCATTTTGGACGGGAACAGACGGTGGGCTTCTGGAAAGATTGTGAACCCTTGGCTTGGACACGAAAAGGGAGCCGAAAAAGTTGAGGAACTTCTGGATTGGTGCCTGAAACTTGACGTCAACTCCATTACGCTCTATGCTTTTTCCACGGAAAACTTCCGACGCGAACAAGCCGAAGTTGCGGAAATCATGCGGATCGCTGAGGAACGGTTCAGAAAACTTCTAACAGACGACCGAATACATAGGAACAAGGTCCGCGTGACAGTCATCGGTAGAGTAAACTTGCTGCCAGAGAGCTTGCAGCGGTTGATAGCAGATGTTGAAGAAGCGACCAAAGACTATGATCAGCACTTCGTGAACTTCGCATTTGCCTATGGTGGCCGAGCCGAGATCGTGGATGCAGCGAGGAAGATTGCCGAGGAAGCACGTGAAGGCAAACTTGATCCTGAAAAAATAGACGAGAAAACCTTTGAGCAGTATCTCTACACTTCTCACATGCCGCAGCAGGACCCCGATCTGATCATAAGGACTTCGGGCGAAGCACGCCTGAGCGGTTTTCTACTCTGGCAATCGGCCTACAGCGAGTTATGCTTCTTGGATGTCTACTGGCCAGATTTTCGCAAGATCGACCTGCTTAGATCGGTAAGAACTTTCCAGAAACGAAAAAGGCGTTTTGGAGAATAGTGGCGGTCATGCCCTCTTGCGTGCGCTGACTATCGAGATAACGTCTCTGTCTTTCAGAATGTAATCCTCGCCCACACGTTTCTTTTCGTGAGCTTCGACCGCGTAGATGAAACCTTCACCGAGTTCCGTGTGAATTATGTACGCAAACTGACGAGCGGTTGTTCCGTAAGGAACAAGGTAAGCATCGGGCAAGACTCTGCCAGTATGGTCGGTCAGATGCTCAACGTCTTCAACCGGATAGACCGTTATCATGCTCAGCAACTCAAAGTAGGCTGTGTTAACTGCTTCTTGAACGCCGGTTGAACCGTGGCTCAGAAGGATCTTCTGTTTTATCGTCTCCAAAGCATTGAGTTGGCTTTCATTCAGTTTCTCTGGTGCAATGATCTTGAAGTTGCAGTCTCCTGGTCTGTAATCGATCAGTTTTTTTTCGGCCGCTCTTCTAAGGGCAAGTTCTGCTTCGGAACATGCTGAAATGACCAGCCGGTTAGTTTTCTTCAAGCGTTCCAAGTTCGTTTCGGATGTTGGTAAGTCCATCTTATTCGCTACGATTAGTATTGGTTTGGAAACTTGTCTGAGCATGTCCACGAACCTTAAAAAGTCGTCGTCGCTCCAGGATGTAGGTTTGTCAGCGCTGAGTCCTGCCTTTCTTATCGCCTCAGGAAGGTGGACTCGTTTTATTCCCAGTCCACTCAATCGATCTTCAAGCATTCCGCTGAGGTCTTTTGTCTCGGTTTCTGCGGTTCTGGCGATCTTTGCCCAGTCCTTTTTCAGAATTGCTGCCATCCACATCGTTATTTCATGTTCAAGAAACTTCACGTCTTCCAGAGGGTCATTCTCGCCCAGTTTGCAGAGTCTTCCTTCGCAGTCGGTTCCGCCAGAAGCATCAACAACGTGAATCAACGCGTCTGCCTTTCGAATCTCATCTAGAAACTGGTTGCCCAGTCCTCGTCCTTCCCATGCTCCAGGCACGAGTCCTGCAACGTCGATGAAATCGATGGGGATAAGTCTGACCCCGTTCATGCATATCGAGTTGCCGGGATTGTCGGTGACGTTGAATTCTTCATGGACGCATGGTGTTCTAACGTAGCCTATTCCTCTGTTGGGTTTGATCGTTGTGAACGGATAGTTCGCAATCTCTGCAGGAGCCAGAGTCGCTGCGCTGAAGAAAGTTGACTTGCCAGTGTTCGGTTTTCCCACTATTCCCAACAGTTTTGAATAGGATTTTTGCACTTTTCCCACCGTTGCGAGTTAGATGACTTCGGTTTGCTATGCGATTGGTAAATACCTTAGCGTGAGACTCTATATGGTTTCCGCTGAAC
>CAZHZB010000071.1:0-5218 GCA_964537045.1 uncultured Candidatus Bathyarchaeia archaeon
ACTCGAGGATCGACAACTGCAACGTTGATCGTGCCTTTAGGAAAATACGGTGACGCAGACGCCAGAACATAAGCGCCCATTCTAGTGTTGAACTTCTCTATCTCATGTGACACGTCAACAATTTCTGCGCTGGGACATATGTCCAAAATCACTCCTTTCATTTCCGCAACGTATGGATCTTTTAGGCCAAAATCTGTCATCAGAGTGACTATTGGACGAGCCATGTCATGTTTTTATAAACGGCACGGAATATTAAGTTTCCACGCATTCATGAAGGACAAATCAAATGACTAGCCACCCGAGACTGAACACGAAAGAAGTTGCTTTGACCACAGTTTTCACCGCGTTGTACGCTATCCTCGGCTTTATCAAAATCTCTCCGATAATAGGGCTGTCTCCGCAAGGAATAACAGCAGCTGCAATAGTTGCGCCAATTATTGGGATTCTTCTTGGCCCATACATAGGCACATTATCGACTTTCTTGGGAGGAGTGATCGGCCTTTCTCTGGGTGCACTGAGCTATCCAAGCTTGGCTGCAGGCATCCCCACGGCCTTCTGTGCGGGAATGATCAGCACCAAGAGAAGACTCACAAGTATTGTTACATATCTTGCTCTATTCCTGCTCTTCGCATTCTATCCGACAGTTGGCCCAGCCTGGCTATTTCCATTGAACACATGGTTCCAGATAGCGGGACTGATAATTCTCGTCTCGCCCTTACAGTCCGTAGCAGGAGAAAACCTGAACTCCAGAAACAATACACGACTGCTCATCGGGTTCTTTCTGACCTGCTTGGCTTCCACCCTCGCAGGACAAATCACAGGGTCCTTGGTCTTCGAAGCCCTAAACCCAGATGCGACGGCTCTGCTGGGGAACTGGCAAATACTGACATTTGTCTATCCCGTCGAACGAACCATTATCGCCCTTGCTGCAATGATAATCGGCGCATCACTAGTGAAGGTCTTAAGAACAGACAACCTGTTGCCCTCAGCTATCGCTTTCAAAAAGGCAGATCCGCCTCAGAAAGCCTGATCGAAACGATTGTTTGATGATCTGTCTATTCCATCGCGTTCATGAACAGACACTCTTTAAAGGGCATCATCATTTCCGTCGGCCCATAAACTCGGTCGTCAAAATCAACTGGAGCGTCGCGAATAAGCACAGCAGGAGTTTTCTGTGTGCTTTCGCCCATCATCAGGTGCGCTGCGCAGGCAAGATCGTCAGCCACTGCTTGCCGCGTTATCTGTATCTTTCTTCCGAAAATGTCCCTTTGCCCTCTGTCGTCTCTGATGGGTTTGAAACCAGCAACAGCAATGGCCAAACCGATGGTTCCGATCCTCAGCGGTATCAGACCACTGTCTATCATCATGACAGCCACATTCTTGCCTGTCTTGCATCGAATCTGTTCTCTGATCTCGCCTACTGTCTTCTCAGGATCGCTTGGCCACAAAACCGCTCCTCCAGCAGGCGCATTCTTGTTATCGATTCCCGCGTTTGCAATCAAAATCCCGTGTTTGAGCGTGAGAACAGCCTTTTTGACACCACCACAAATTCGTTCCGCTTCACGACTAATCAATTCTGCAAACTCCGGCTCCAACGCATACTTTGCGGCCAGTCTCCTACCCTTTTCCGAAGGTTTCACATCACTCAGTTTCACAACGCGTCCTTCAGAGTAAGAAACGACCTTCGAAGTCAAGGCCAAGATATCATTGTCCCTAAAACTTAGTTTCGCAGTCTTCATCGAATCGAGAATCATCTCAACAAGGTTGTCCGCGGCCTTGACAGTTCGGGTTCTTATTGGAAAAAGCTCCAAAGGCTCAGCCTCCATGCATCACAGGGACAAAGACTACCTCATCATCGTCATTCAGCGTTGTTTCAAACCCGTCTAAGACGCTGATTTCTCTTCCGTTCACCAAAACTAGCATGTTCCGTCTCGGTTCGCCCGAATTAGGATTGATCAAAGCATTCTTCAACTTGGGCAGACTCTCAACAACTTTCTTTACCAGAACCTCAACCGAGACTGACTTTCTAAACGCAACTGTTAAAACGTTCTTTCCAGACAACCCACGAAATGATCCAACGAACTTGACGTTCACAACCATCAGGCTCTTCCTTCCTACATCACAGAATTACAATCAATGAAATGTCGTTGACGTTTGTACCCGTAGGGCCAGTGAAGATGAGGTCGCTGATTTTCGAAAAGAAATTGTATGAATCATTGGCTGCCAAAAACTTCTCGGGCGACAATCCCATTCTCTTTGCTTTGGCCAAGGTTTTTCCATCAACTATCGCTCCCGCAGCGTCCGTTGGACCGTCAACACCGTCAGTGGTCAAAGATGCAACCGCTACACCATCCAAGTTTCCTAGTTTCATTGCAGCAGCCAACGCGACTTCCTGATTCCTGCCCCCCTTCCCCTTGCCCGTGACCGTCACGGTCGTTTCTCCTCCTGCAACTACCGCTCCAGGTTTGTGGACGGGGTTATCTGAAATGGAGACTTCGCGAGCTATGGAGGACAAAACCGTTCCAACGTGTCTGGCTTCGCCTTCCATCATCGATGTCAGCAGAAGCGTGTCCAAACCGGCGGACTTAAACTCGGTGCAGGCTGTCTGGCTCACGAGTCTGTTGTTTCCAACAACAACGTTGTGGACTCTTTTGAAAGCCTCATCACTGGCCTTCGGAGTTTCAGGAATGAGACCTTTTTCACCGTCCGACAACACTTTGGTCACTGACGGTGGACCCCTGGCCCACAGATCATATTTCCTTAGAACTGATACAGCGTCGTGGAATGTTGTAGAATCTGGAACAGTTGGACCTGAAGCGATAAAGTCCAAGGGATCGCCCATGACATCTGAAAGAATCAAGTTCAAAACGGTGGCTGGATAGGCCTTCTTCGCAAGCCAACCGCCCTTGAAATCCGAAATGTGCTTCCGCACAGTGTTGATCTCGGTGATTGTTGCACCACTCTTAAGCAGAAGATCAGTTATCTCCCGCTTGTCAGACAACGAAATCCCTCCGCGAGGCAGAGGCATCATGCTTGAACCGCCACCTGATATCAGACAGATTACAAGATCATCAGCCGTGGCAGCTTCGACGAGGTCAAGCATCTTGCGTGTTCCCTCAACGCCTGCCTCGTCCGGAACAGGATGGTTAGCTCCGTGGAGCTTGATGATACTGGTTTTGTTCGTTTCTCCATGTAGAACGTTTACAAATCCTGCAGTTATTCGTCTGCCTAGAACTTTTTCCAACGCTTCAGCCATAGAGCCGCTTGCTTTGCCGCCCCCGACGACATAAACACTCTTGAACTTACCCAAATCAAACGAGTACTCATCAACTCTCAAGACGGAATCTCTGAGCAACAGTCTTGATTTTATTATCTGCCTAGGGTCAGCAGCTTTCAGTGCGCTCTCGAGGCTCTTTATCGCGAGTTCCCTCGCCATCTTGTCGCGCTGAGTCTCCCCGTTGTTGATCAGCTCCTCTCTGTTCTTTATGGCAACCATGTCGATAATTCCTCAGAATCTCATCAAGGATTGCGTAACTGTAATAAGTCAAACGCTAATAAAGAATTCCACTTAACTATTACAGGTGATTCGCATGGCAAAACCAAAGATCTATGTAACTCGTGAACTCCCAGAAAGGGGTTTGAAGATAATTAAGCAGCATTTTGAGACAGAAGTGTGGCCCGAATATGCTCCGCCGCCTAAGAAGACGATAATAGAAAAGGCCAAGAATGTTGATGCGCTAGCCACATTGTTATCCGACAAAATCGACGCTGAAGTCTATAATGCTGCGCCAAAATTGAAAATTGTTTCACAACTAGCCGTGGGTTTTGACAACATAGACCACGCAGAGGCAACCAAAAGAGGAATCTACGTCACGAACACTCCTGAAGTACTGACCGACACTACAGCAGATTTCGCATGGGCACTCTTAATGGCAGTTGCCAGACGTGTGGTGGAAGCAGACAAGTACGTGCGAACCGGCCAATGGAAGGTCGGCTGGCACCCTGCAATGCTCACTGGAAGAGACGTTTTCGGAACAACGATAGGCATCGTCGGCGCAGGCAGAATCGGCTATGCAATGGCAAAGAGAGCCTTAGGTTTTGACATGAAAGTTCTCTTCTACGACGTCATCCCAAGACCCGAAATAGAAAAGCTCGGGGCAAAGAAAGTTGACTTAACCACACTTCTGAGGCAATCAGACTTCGTCACAATTCACGTACCGCTGATGAAGGAGACACATCACTTCATTAACGAAGAGAAACTAAGGCTGATGAAGAAAACAGCTTACATCATAAACAATTCAAGAGGACCAGTTGTTGACGAAAAAGCTCTACACATGGCATTGAAAGAAGGCTGGATCGCAGGTGCAGGACTGGATGTTTTTGAACAAGAACCGACGCCCATGGACAATCCTTTGCTCAAGCTTGAAAACGTGGTTGTCGCACCCCACATTTCGAGCGCAAGCCTAGAAACTCGAGCAAAAATGTCAGAGATGGTCGCAGACAACTTGGTCAGCTTCTTCCAAGGAAAGCAACCGCCGAACCTAGTCAATCCGGACGTTATGAAAGTCCAACCGCTCTCAAAGCTCTTCTAAGAACTGGACAAGACTGAATCCAACAATATGAAGGATCAATTCCTTCCATACCTTTTTCTAAGTTGCAAATAGAATAGTTAAATAGGCATTTGTTTCTAGGGTTAATTTCCATTTCAAACCCAGGTGATTTGAGTGGGCATATTTGCCGACAGAATGAAGGCTCTCGAAACAGAAACAGCTTTTGAAGTACTTGCAAAGGCCAAAGCACTCGAAAAACAAGGAAAAAGCATCGTTCATTTGGAAATAGGCGAACCCGACTTTGACACCCCAAAGAACATCAAAGACGCCGCGGCAAAGGCGCTCACCGCAGGCTACACTCACTACACTCCATCCGCAGGCATGCTTGAACTGAGACAAGCTGTCGCAGAATACATCTCCAAAACCAGAAAATTGGACGTCAAACCTGAAGAAGTCGTAATCACGCCTGGCGGCAAACCAGTAATGTTTTTCGGCATACTAGCATTGGTCAACCAAGGCGACGAAGTTCTATATCCAAACCCGGGGTTTCCGGTATACGAGTCCGTGATAAAATTCGTCGGCGCCAAACCCATTCCAATACCGCTCAAAGAGGAAAACGAGTTCAGCCTCGACCCTGAATACGTGAAAAAGAAGATAACCAAAAAGAC
>CAZHZB010000072.1:0-5188 GCA_964537045.1 uncultured Candidatus Bathyarchaeia archaeon
TGGATCAAACCGATCTTTTATGGCTTCCCAATCACTCATTGTTTTGACTGGCCAGTCTAGCACCTGAGGAAAGGTGTAAACAGGATTGTTCACAGCGACCTTCTGTGTCGTGCCATCCGGACTGATGAAAATTCTGTGTTCTGCGTCAGAGTCTATCGTCATGCTCACGTAGCGTGGTATCGGACCAGCATCTATCATGAACACTTCACCCGTACGATCGCCGATCGCGTCAAGCCCAAAGAAGCTTCCTGTCAGATCAGGCCTTGGCCCCCACCGGCCTCCGGCGAAGCCGTCTCGTTGGAAAGCTAAGCTGCTCAAAGGCATTCCCTGCTTGAGCCAGTTGACAATGGTTTCATAGTCGTAGCCGAACCATTCGCAAAACGGCAAGCGGTCAGGCTTTCTGAAGTGCACCGTCGCTCTGAAACGCTCTCGATCTGTCATCCTGCTCATTCAAGCACTTCCTTGCATCCATGCCTTGCAGATTCGAACTCCGTGTCCCGCGTCCATAGCAGCCGCGTCGGCTCCTATTTCTCTGCTGAACTCCTCAGTTATCGGGGCACCCCCAACAATGATTTTCACTTTGTCTCGGAGTCCAGCTTTTCGGACTTCTTCTATTGTGACTTTCATGCTGTTCATGGTAGTTGTTAACAAAGCTGACATAGCCACTATGTCCGCTTCAGTTCTTTTGACTTCATCAACGAATTTTTCCGCAGAGACATCCACTCCCAAATCATAAACGGCGAAACCAACCGATGAAAGAAGCATTTTCACTATGTTTTTTCCGATGTCGTGAAGGTCTCCAGCAACAGTTCCGACAATTACTTTGCCTACAGGCTTCACATCTTTGCTCGTCAAGAGAGGCGAAATTTCTTCGATTCCTTCTTTCATGATTTCTCCTGCCCCAACAAGCTCGGTCAGGAAATATTCTCCGCTTTCGTACTTCTCCCCGACGATTGTGATGCCTTTGACCATTCCTCTCGTGAATACTTCGTAAGGACGTATGCCCCTAATCAATGCGTCTTTCACTAGGTCGCGAATGCTTCCTCCTCCAACGCCGATGTCAACTATGAAATCTGCGATCCTATCAAGAATTTTCTCGTTCTCGCCTGACATAATGGAAGATGCAATGCCTATTTTATTTAAACATACCCAAACAAGATTGGCAGGCCCGATTTGAAATTGTAGACGGAAAAACGCAGGTTCTGGACGCGATCTTTTCGTTTCCGCAACTGCAGTCAGTTCTTCAGCAAATTCAGTTATTGAGCGGAAAAAGTATATGAATAGGCAAAACCATTTTCAGCATGATTTCATCATGGACCTCTCCTACTCATTCATGCTGAGAACCAAGGAAGAAATAGGCAAAATGGTGGAAACAATATTTGAATGCAAATTCTCTTTTTGAGCGACTCGCCAAAATTGTGGGATCTGAAAGAGTCTCGAACAAGGATTTCGTTCGTCTTGCGGCAAGCGTTGAATCTACTGCGATCGGAATACGCTTCTTGTCACCTTTCTCTGACAGTTATGCGCTTCCGAAAGTTGTCGTCAAGCCTCAGACTACCGATCAAGTCATAGAAATTGTGAAGTTGGCAAATGAGACAAAAACACCTCTGACCACCAAAGGAGGAGGCTCTGGAGGTTCTCTTGGCACAATATCCTCAAAGAAAGGCATACTGGTTGACATGACTGATATGGAAGAAATCATCGAGATCGATGAGCCGTCTATGGCCGTGAGAGTACAAGCAGGCGTAACATGGGGAAAACTCAGATATGAATTGAGCAAGCACGGTTTGCGTCCGGGTCCGCTGGGTCCTCATGGAACTTGGGGGGCAACCATTGGCGGTGCATTATCGTATGATTCATGTTGCATAGATGCGCATAGATATGGACAGCTTTCTGAAAACCTTCTTGACCTGCAGATTGTTCTGCCTAAAGGCGAAGTCATGCGGACAGGGTCACGTGCCAACTCAAGTTCACCCATTCACCATAGATACTGTAACGGTCCTGACTTGGCGGGACTATTCTTGGGTGCTTCCGGTTCACTTGGGATAATAACAGAAGCCACAGTAAGAGTCTATCCGAAAGAAAAATGTACACTTAATGCCACCCTTGGGTTCAAAAAGTTGGATGAATCCTGCAGGGCATTGCATGAAATATCAATGCAAGGCTACGTCAACGACTTCTGGCTGCTTTGCGGTAAGCACACAGTTGAGCTAGGGTATCCCAAACCACTGAAAGAAACAGAAGCGGTTTTGGCTCTCTACGTAGCAGCAGCCGATCAGAGAACGACAGACGTGCATAAGGAAAAGTGGTGCAAAACAGCTCAGAAATACAAAGCAAAAGAGCTGGATCCAGCATTTGCCCACAAGTTCGCATCTGACTACACCGGCTTTGAGACTGCGGCAGGCCAATCTCTATCGTGGGGTGTTCACAGCATTTGGCCTATTCTAAGAATTCCAGAACTGTATTCTGTAGCTGAAAAGCTACTGCTGAAGTATGAAGACTTCATGATGGGCGAGCCAAACAAGAAACAATGGTCCATCAGTGCCTGTGGCGGCGCCAAGAGTCCTATGACGGATTTCAATTTTGGCTTCATGGCCGACAGAATTGACCCTAGTGTCAGAACGAAAGCCCTTGAAGCGTTAGAGGAAATGCAGAAAACGGCCATTGAACATGGTGCCGCACTCTACGACTTGGGAAGACTGCCTGCTGTCGGTTATCTGTGGCAAGCTGCAGAACCAACTCACCAGCTTCTGAAAGTCCTTAAAAGAACGCTCGACCCGAACAACATAATGAATCCAGGGAGTCTGTTGCTTTAGATGGCTAGCAGCACAGCGTTCAAGAATCAATATGATCTGAAAACCCAACTCTACCGATGTTCCAAATGCGGATACTGCCGAGACACCATAAGCGACGAACTCGGATTCTACCACGTGTGTCCGGTTTACAGGAATCTCAGAATGGAACAATACTCTGGGCGAGGACGAACTACAATTGCCTTGGGTTTGTCGGAAGGCGTCATTCGGTTTTCAAAACCCTTGACTGACACGATATTTAGCTGTCTGAGTTGCGGAGCCTGCAAGGCGATATGTCCAGAAAAAATAGACGTCTGCAGCATAACAAGGAACTTGAGAGAGGAAGTGTTCCAGAGAAGACTGCAACCACCAAAAATACGCCAACTTCAAATAGCCCTAAGAAAACAGCACAACCTCTTCAACGAAGAGAAACCCAGATCAACGTGGGCAGAAGACCTGAAGCTGCCCAAGAAAGGAGAAACTCTCTATTTTGCAGGCTGCAGTGCCTCATACAATTACCCCAAAACAGCAAGAGCCTGTATCAAGATTCTGCAGAAAGCTGGGAAAGACGTAACCTACCTAGGCGAAAACGAATGGTGCTGCGGAGCTCCAGCATTCTGGGGCGGCAACAAAAGACTATTCGAGCAAATCGTCCGCCACAATCTTCGAGCAATAAAAACATCTGGAGTGAAAGAAGTCATCCTAGGCTGTGCAGTCTGCTACAACACGATCAAGACCAACTATCCAATCGTTGCGAAAGTCCCCTTCAAAATCAGTCACATAAGCCAGTTCATAGCTGAATCAGTCGAACAAGAGAAGATAAAATTCGTTAAACCAATCAAGAAAAGACTCACCTATCACGATCCCTGCCATTTGGGAAGAGAGGAAAAAGTCTACGAAGAACCAAGAACAATCATCCAAAAAATCCCAGGCGTCAAATTCTCTGAAATGGAGAGAAACCGCAAGGCCGCTTGGTGCTGCGGTGAAGGCGTAGTTGTCAATGCACTCTTTCCCAACCTAACCAGAAGGATATCCGCGGAAAGAATAGACGAAGCCAGACGCGCGGGAGCTGAAGCTATTGTCACATGTTGCCCCGGATGTGTCGCTACTCTAAGCAAAGCGGCTGCTTGGGTGAAATCGCGAGAAGGAATCGACATGCCAGTTTACGAGTTGCCTGTCTTGGTCGCCGAAGCAATGGGTTTGAAACTTTGACGGCTCTCTTTGGTCCGGAATTCTCTTCCGTCCGTTGGGAAGAAACAGCTTTATATCAAATTCAGTGATTGTGATTTTCCTACAGAGGTAGACTTGGTTGACAAAAGACAAAGAGCAAATCAAGAACCTGCAACACCTTCTCGATTCAACGAAAGAGATGTGGGCTGCTATGGCTGGAAGCATCGTCGCTGATGTCGTTGAGAAGTACGGTGACGAAGGAGGGAAAATTGTGAAGAAAGCAGTCTTCGACGCCTGCAAATGGCAGACGGAAAAAAGGCTGAAAGAAGCAGGCATAACTGAGAGGGGCATGATGGCTCTAGCAAATGAGGGCTATCCAGCTAAAGGGGCACACATCGGTGATCATGGCGTTTTTGATATGGAGCACGCTCATCTTGATGAGAAGCGCTTTGACCTGAAAGTCAACTTCTGTCCTTATGTGAAGACTTGGAAGGACACAGGGATTATCGATCGGTGTCCAGACTTGTGTGACTTGCTGACTGAAGGCGACAATGGAGTAAGCTTTGTGTTCACACCTAAACATCGGATGGCCCTGACCAAATGCATGACGAAAGGCGATCCGTACTGCATCTATTCTTGGAGAGAAGTGAAAAAAAGCATCAAAAAACCAAGACGGAAATAACTGTTACGCGCGCTGCAAAACATTTATAGATTCTCCTCGTCATATGGACATTTCAGAAAATGCCGAAAGGTAATTACGATGAAACAAATCGCGATTACAGCTCCGTACAAGATAGGATTGCTGAATGTGCCGAAACCAAAACCAGAACCAGATCAGATTTTGACTAAGACACTCGTCACAGGTGTAAGTATCGGCACTGAACTAATCGATTACAGGGGAGCAATGGAGAAGCTTCCTGAAAAATGGAAAAAAGTGCACCCATACACCTTCCCACAGTTGCCAGGCTACGAAAACGTAGGAGAGGTCGTAGAAGTAGGAAAGAAAGTCAAAAACATCAAAGTTGGAGAAAGAGTAGTTCACTGCGGCTATCATGCTGAATACTGCGTCGTCCCAAGACGTGACGCACTGCCCGTCTGCGAAAAGTTGCCTGACGCAGTTACAGACGAAGATGCTACATTGAGCATACTTGGAACCACCGCTATCTGGGCTGTTCACAGAGCTAAACTGGAATACGGAGACAACGTTGTCGTGCAGGGAGACGGCT
>CAZHZB010000073.1:0-4974 GCA_964537045.1 uncultured Candidatus Bathyarchaeia archaeon
AACTCGTTCAGAACTCTCTGTCTGCCGTTCTTTCCCAGCCACTTTTTCTTCTCATCGTTCTCCAAGACGCTGTTTATTCCCCATGCGATATCCGAGGGGTTGTTTGGATCAATGTGGTAGCCACATTGCTCTTCGCCACAGCAGATGACGATCTCGCGCATACCGCTTATGCCCGCAGCTCCGACGACAACTGGGCGTTCCATCGCCATCGCTTCAAGAACGACTATTCCGAAAGGCTCGTAGAAGCTGGGAAAAACAGCAACATCACACGCAGCATAATGAAGTATGCGTTCTTCTTCTGGAATGAACTCGAACCTGAACTTCACGAAATCACTCATCTTTATGGCTTTCACTAGATTCGTCAAGTATTCCTGCAAATCGCCCAAACCTACAATGACCAGTTTTGCTTTCGGGTTCTTCTGCAGAATATGAGGGAGAGCCATAATCAGCTTGTCAACGCCTTTGACTCCGACTAGTCGACCTATGAAGAGTATCATCTCGTCGTCGTCTTTGATGTCATACCTGCTTCGTATCTTCTTGATTTGCTCAGCAGTCACAGTGTCCGGATTGTATTTTTCAGGGTCAACACCGTTGTAAGACACCTGGATTTTTTCCCTCGGAAAACCGAGTCCTATCAGCTCGTCTTTCATCGCGTAAGAAACAGTCACTATCAAATCAGCCGCTTTTGCAGCGTGAAGTTCAATGTTGCTGACGGTGATTGAACCGTTCCCAAGGGTTCTTCCCTTTTCCGTCGAGTGAACGTGAAACGCAAACGGTAGCCCAGTCTCTTTTTTGACGGTCATCCCGCCTATAGCTGAGAGCCAATCATGAGCTACGACAAGGTCGTACTTGATGTCCTCTTTTCTTATGAGTTCGTTAACGAGTTTCGAAGCGCTCAGATAATTGTAAACGAGGATCTTTGAAAAGAGCTGTATTCCTCTCCCCCACTTTCTTATGTCCTCTGCAACAACATCAGGAAGTGAATCAGAAATGTCGATGTGCAAAGGACGGTGGATTTCGATTCCTCGCCATATCTCTCTTGTCGGTAAGCTGCCTGCGTCATCGTTCATCGTGAAAACTGAGACGTCGTTGTCTGATAGGACGAACTTGCGAGTGATTTCAGCAGCGTATGTGCCCAGCCCGCCGACGATCTTGGGAGGATATTCATAAACGAGGACTGCCAACTTCATTGTTTTCACCATTGTCATTTTCTTGATAGCTCCTTACTGATAACGAACTTGACCTTATTTACCTTCCTTACCCAGCATACACTTGATGTGTGACTGTGAAGGTTTGCGACTTGTCGAGATTCCGGTCACAGCTTCTCCTTCAACAATGCTTGCCCCTGACTGCCCGTTCTTTTTGAATCGAAACCCGTGAACCATGACAGAGTGTGAAAAACCCTTTAAGCGTGAACGAACGACTTAATCTAAGTGCAACATCATGAGCGTATCATCCGTAAAGTACCTGATACTGGAACACGTTTGGATGTTTGGCAAACCTGCGAAACCAGCCGAGATAGCCAAAAGCGTGAGCATGAATTTTTCGACCGTCATGATGCACCTCATCGGGCTCGCCAAGATGGAATACGTCAGTTCACCCGAGAAGGGAGTTTATGCCATAACAGAGAAAGGCAAGAGAGCCCTGGGAATCCCAGAAGTTAATAAACAAAAAGCAACAGAAATACTGAGGCATTTGCCAGCTGAGAAGGCTTTCCAATTTTACGCGGATGTCGGAAAACCTTTGAATATTTCCGCTGAGAGTCTTACAGAATTTTGCGAGAAGATTCAGAAGGTCGATGTGAAATCGGTTGAATTCCACCTGCACCGCGGAGATTTCGAAACATGGCTCACTGGATTGGGCGACACAGAGCTAGCCAGAAAAATCTCGCTTGTCAAGAAACAGAAAATAGGGGGAGAAGAGCTTCGCAGAAAGCTCCATGAAACAGTTCAGAAACGGCTCGAAGATCTCACCAAGATAAGAGGCGCTTAATCAGACTTACTAAACAGGCTCAAACCTTTCCTTTAGCTTATCAAGCATCTGGCTCAGCGTTGGCGTATTCATTTCCTCAAGACGCTGCGATTCTCTCGCTCGTTCAAGACTGCGCCAATTCATGAGTTTTTGTTTTGCGCACACTGCAAAAAGGGGGAACAATAGTCTAAGAGATTCTCCTTCTATTCAAATGCTGCAGAAACCATCAAATAACAAAAGGCCCATAGTTGAAGGAGAGGACAGTTTTGTGGACGAAACAAAGACGGTGTCTGCGAAAATTCCAGACGAAGTCTATAAAGAAATGCTCTTGCGAATCCCAGAAGGCGAACGCAGCGACTTCATCCGTGACGCGATAACGGAGAAACTGCAGAAAACGCCCAGACCAGACAAGGTTTTGGAGTTGGAAAAACGCGTAGACAAGATGGAAGAGGAACTTTCCGAGATCAGGAAGTATCTTGCAGACCTTGAGTTGTTGACGTATGGTAAGGGAAAAGCTAACCCGCATACCTTTGCGATGGATGAGATTGACCACAGAATAGTTGACTATGTCATGCATTACAAGGGCGCCACGACCCCTGAGTTGGCCGAGTATCTGAAGACCAACAGGTGGCTTGTTTTGAACAGGCTGAGGAGGATGCAGAAAGAATCTAGAAAGCAGCTTGGAAAATACGTGATAGAATACTATCCTGGAGAGAAGTCTGGAAAGAAGAAGGCGTGGTGGATAAACGAGGAACTTGTCGAAACATAGCTGAGAATAGCAAGAATTAATTCTTGTTGCGCTTCAGTATTGTTTGGGCCCGTAGCCCAGTCAGGATTAAGGCGTCGAATCAATGATTGATGCGTAAGCCTCCGGGCACCAAATGTGGAAGAAAGCCGGAGAACAGGGGTTCAAATCCCCTCGGGCCCGCCACAATTCGGGTGCTCGCACTAGAGCGCACGCCTGTGTCACTGGCAGCTCAGTTGTTGCTGTGAATTCTTTAGGTTTGTTGTTGTTCGAATGGATTATGGACGCTGCTTATCTAGGTTGGAATTCGAGTCGCTATTTTTGTTCAGTTTCTGAGCTTGACCAGAATGCGCTTGTCTATCTCGTTTTCGGCTATTTTGAATGTTTCAGGTTCATCTTTCTTCAGTATTGCTTTGAGAGCTTGGGAATCTAGTTCGTTCATGAGGCGGCGTAGTTCTCTTTTCGCTGATTCAATGTGTTTCTTTAGCAAAGCTTTGTCCTGATACACGCGCCCAGCGAGGGGACAGATTTTCTCCATTTTTATAAACCATTCAATTTTACTTGTTTTCGTGTTTATGTCGAAGGTTATTGGTCCAGCCACGCATGTTTCGGGTTTGACGGAGTGAATAACGCATTTCCTTGTTTCTTTGTCGTGAAAGATGCAGTAACCATCTGGGTTTAGTTTTGGAAAAACGTATTCTTCGTTGACAAAGGCGTTTTCAACGCAAATTTTCCTTTCTTTCAAGTAGGATTCGATTGTTTTCTTCCGCTTTTCAGTAATTGGTGGAGTGGTTTCGTGGCAACAGCTCCAATCGGTTCTGCAGCGACTGCAGACGTCGAAGAAATTCTGTTGTCTTTTGTTACTGTTTGTTGAGTGCATCTGTCGCCCTCCATTTGTTGTTTTCAGAAGTGAGGTTGATTGTCAATAAGACTTTCTGTAAGCTTCAGATAGACGCTGACTACTGCTTCGTGAAAATCAGTTTTCTGGCTTTTCGTTCCTATTTGCTCCCTCAAGATTTCTGACAAGTTACCCTTCTCAATCCTCTTCTGCACAATCGGGAGAAAACTCCTCTCTTCTTCGGTAGAGTGGTCGAGAGCAACTCTCAAAAGGGATCGGCAGACGTCGCGGGCTGTTTTGCCTCTTGGATTCTCAACCTTCGCGTTGAGACCATTTTTCACGACAGAGTTGAAGTCTCTTACCAAGATTTCGTGTTGTAGAAGTGAAGTTTCTTCTTTCGTGAGCCCTCTGAGGAGAGCTCTTATGAAGCAGCTGAGGGCGACATCTGACTTTACGCATTCTTGTTCGTCCATCACTCGGATTTCAAGGGCTCTCCTGTCAAAGCGGAAGATTACTCCTCTTGAGTTGATCCATTCCTTGTCCAAAAGCAGTTTGCTTGCTCCAGCGGCTGTCAGATCCTTTGAGTATTTTCCGATGACTTCTCGGTCATACGTAGCGAAGGATTCTGCATGTTCAGGGATTACATCGGCGGTTATTGATGGGATTTCACGTTGGTTTTCCTTGTAGAAATGCAGTCTGTTGTCCACGTTTTCGCCAAGCTTGCCCTCGTAGATCGGTGAGGATGCTGCTATGGCAGGAAGGTAAGGTAGGATGTTCGCGATGAGGTTGTGCAGCAGCACTCCGTTTTTTTCGTCGGAGTATGGTAGATTGAGCTGGTAGCTTTGTATGTTTAGCCATCCGTGTCTTTTCAGGCTGAAGATCTGACTGTAGGCTTCGTAGATTTGGCGGTGGCGATGAGGCCATATTCCTGTTTCGTTAAGTTTTAACAGCGGATGCATTCCTGTTCCCAGAAGATATGCGCCGTATTTGTGATGAACGAACTCGTGAAGAGTCAGCACTGCTTCTTGCATAGTGTTCTCAAATTCGACGGGAGAGGTGAAGGGCGCGTTTGGTTTTACTTCCATGACGTGGAGTTGAAGTTCCTTGCCGAAACTGAATTTGGGCATTTTGACGAAGTTGACGATGCGGCCGTGAAAGTCTTTGAGCACTTTGTCGGCTATGGGTAGAGCCTTCAACTCGTTGTCGACCAGCGAGAATTCGTGTTCTGGTCCGAGTACTTCTAGAGTCTTGTACGTGTGTGTTCCTCTTTTCTTTGCGTGTTCGCGTTTTTTATATAAAAGCAATAGTTAGTTTTAAATATGTCAGATGCAATACCGAAGGCTTCAGTCATCTGGTGTCACATGAGTGCTGGTCGTCTCTAACATCGACCTAACGACAGATTTGCCGAAGATGAAACCTT
>CAZHZB010000074.1:0-4971 GCA_964537045.1 uncultured Candidatus Bathyarchaeia archaeon
CCTTTTCTACGTTCTATCAGATCTTTTCCATAGTCTGATGCTATCTTTCTCCTCTCTAGGCGTCCGCACTTGGGACAATGCATGCCTTGTCTCCTCGGCTCCAACAAGGTTCCACAACTCGAACAAAAGGCATAGACGACGCCCAGTTCCTTTTCTTTTGTCGCCAGATGGTAAGTTCTATTTTTCTCGCTGATTACTTTCGCCCTTAGAATGTCGCCAGCCTTGCATATGTCATACATCGAATCCACATATCTCATGGCCACGTCTGAAACGTGCAAGATACCGACAAAAGCCCCGTTTACGCCTTTGTCACTGACCTCGAAAATCCGCACACCAGCGGTGTCAGACTGGGCATTGGAAACCTGTCCCATCACCGTACTTCCAGTTACTGGAACCTTTGCACCATCGGTCAACTGATGGATTGAAACCCGTTTGCGAACGAGATCAATTAGAACTCTACCGATGACTCTTGAGTAGATCACGCCGTCTTCCACGTAAGTGCCGGAGTCTGGTATGAACTCTTCAATCACGCCAAGACGTTCGCCCGGCACAACGAGTTGACCCGTCTTCTGTTCGTTGGATTTTGAACTCATATTGAAATCACTTTCTTAAACGCTGATACGCACGCACCAAGTGCGCTGGCAATACAGAGTGCGGCCGTTCACCAAATGACATAACTGTACTTTCCACGCTTCTCAATAAACCTTTTCATCCAAATCCAAAACCTTCGAGCGGGCATTCCATGTTGAGCGCATCATTTCTTGCGAAGCACGTACAGGTCGACCACAAACTCGTGCTTTTTCTCACTGTGAAAACTGAACATGCGCGGAATGGTCATCAGCAAAGCATAAACAGAATCTACCGTTCCGCCATTTTCCTCAACGAATCTCTCCATGAACGAAGAAGATGAAACCTGTATGGCGCCATCACCGCACGTTTTCAGCTCTTTGAGGAGAGCTGAGTCAGGGGCAGGTCTTTTATGAAGTGAATAGATTACACTGCCCAGCTCTAGGGCTTTGACTACGAATTTTCTGTCAGCCCCCCTTTTTTGCACTCCGAACGGAGGATTCTGTAGCACGGTGTCGAAATGTCCGTGAACCGAATCAATGTCTGTGATGATCCACTGGGTCTTTTTCCTAAGATCGAACTTTTCTGCGCTCTTGGAGGCTGCTTCTACCGCGTTCCTGTCTATGTCCACCCCGACAACTTCTTTTGCGCCCAGAAGTGCAGCTCCTATGGCCAATCTGCCAGTGCCACAGCCCAAATCGACGACTCTCTTGTTCACAATGTTTCCATGTGAGTACGCGGCGATGTAGAGCATAGTTGCCGCAACGTCAGCTGAGATGGTGTACTGTTCAAGGTCGGGCGCGGGTTTGGAGTAAGGCTGGATTTTCGAAAGCGCCAGTTCAAGATCTAACTTTCGAACAAGCCTCTTTTGCATAACTCTTCCCAAGACAGTTTTCCTACGACAACCAAGGTTTCGTTGACAGTCAATAATGGTTTTCTAAATCGAGCGGCATCATCTAGCGACACGCGCGGACAAGCGGTGTTCACAAATGCATCGATCGTCGGGAATTCCATTAGGACTTCAGGGGTGATTTCCTTTGCAGCCAGCAAGTACGCTGACTTACCATTCTCTTCCAGAGCCTGCTTGATCTGCGAAGCTGTCTCCAATCTTTTCTGGCCAGGCTTGGTTCCTACCAGCACCGCAAAGTTCTTCGCCTTCTTTGCTTGGTCAATGGACGCCCAACGTTGTTTGAACATTCTCTCAGCTTCGTTTTTGACAGGGAACGCTCTGTCCTCGAATGGATCGGCAACTATAGTCGGTTTGGAAGTGGAAAGGGCAACGCCCAGAGCATGGAACAAACCGCCGCCTATGAACAAAAATGCATCAACATCTTTCGCAACAGAGACAGCGTTGCTGTAGTCGCAGCCAATAACCTGTCCTGGGTAGGCTAGTCGTCTCGTGTCACCCACTACCACGGTCTTGCCTGCGCGTGTCAACATTTCTCGGACTTCGTCTAGTGTTTGAACATGCTGAACCGTAGTGACGAGCCCGATTCTGCGCCACCTTGCCAATAGGGGAAAGGCTTTCTCAACAGCAGAGTTCACGGGAATCGTCGCGCGTGCTTCCACGTAGAGTGTTGGCACACGTTCATATTTAACAAGTTTTGAATGCCCATAATGGACTATCAGATCCACACCGAGACTTTCGGCCTCAGCTATCGCCAAGTCACAGGCTCCATAGCATGGATCAGCAGAAATGACTGGCTGAACGCCAAGTTTTTCAATGGTCTTTGCAATAAGTGGTGATTCAGGTTTTAGACCTTCTGGAAGTTGGATCAGGACGCGTTTTGCTCCCAGTTTAAGGATTACTTGTTTGACTCTTTCCTCTTCAAAGTCAAAGTTTTTCATTCACACAGACTCCAGATATCTAGAAAACCTATAGGTTGATTAGAAAGAAAAGAGAATTGGAATGTTTTATGGTGTCCATTCCCATGGCTGGACAGGTTTTCGAACGGTACGTCCCTGTGCTTTTTCGTTAATCTCAGCAAGTCTTTCAAGAATTATCTTCTGCTCTATGCTCGCGACAAGTTTTCTTGTGGCAACAACTGCATCATTATTTACTGAGATGCTGTCTATTCCGACTCTCACTAGGAACTCCGCGAAGTCAGGCAGGTTTGACGGACCTTCGCCGCATATTGAAACTGTGGCTCCGTTCTCGTGAGCAACTCTGATCAGGTGTGCGATTATTCTTTCGACAGCTGGGTCTCTTTCATCGAAATATCCCATGAGTCCCAAACGTTCTGAGTCTCTGTCGATCATGAGTATGCCTTGTGTCATGTCATTGGATCCAATTGAGAAACCATCAACAAGTTTCGAGAACTCATCGGCGAGTATAGCGATTGACGGTGTCTCGGCCATGAACCAAACTTTGAAGTCTCTAGATCTTTCCAGACCTTCTTGCCGCATGATTTCAAGGACTGCTTTCGCTTCCCACAGCGTGCGGACCACCGGGAGCATCACCCATACGTTCTTCAGACCCCACTCTTTTCTGCATTTGACAATTGCCTTGCATTCGAGTCTGAAAGCCTTTTCATACCATTGACTTATGTAGCGACTGCATCCTCTCCATCCGAGCATAGGGTTGGCTTCAACGATTTCGTATTTTTCTCCGCCTTTCAGTTCTCGGTATTCGTTGGTTTTGAAATCACTGAACCGTACTACAACTGGGCGTGGCTGGATAGCCCTTGCGACTGTCGCTATTCCATCTGCAAGTTTGTCAACGAACTCCTGGCTTTTTCCTGTTTCAACGTACTCAACTGGGTGTGTGCCAATGTAGCTGGCCAATATGAACTCTGTTCGCATAAGTCCGATGCCTTCAAAAGGCAAGTCTTTGTAGTCCTCTATTTTTTCGGGCACACCAAGGTTCATGTAGATCTTTGTCGCCGTTGTCGGCACTGTTTGAACCGTTTCGCCTGAAAATGCTGCTTGAGTTGATGGAACGCCCGTGGCAGAAGTGAGTTGTGCGGTTAATGTTGCAAGCGCGCCTTCGTACACCACGCCGCTCTTTGAATCGACTGTGTACTCCTTTCCTGTTATCATGAGTTGTGTCGCCTTTTCTGTTCCTACGACACAGGGGATTCCTAGCTCGCGGCTTACAATTGCAGCGTGGCAGGTCACTCCGCCTTTGTCGGTAACTATTGCACCTGCGAGCTTCATGAAAGGCACATAGTCGGGGTTGGTCATGTCTGTTACGAGTATGTCTCCTTTCTTCATGACTTTGGCAGCTTCCTGCGGGTTTGATACTACCTTTGCAATGCCAATTCCGAAGCCTCGCTTGCCAGCGGCAATTCCCTTGACGGCGACCTTCAGTTGAGCGGGTTTCATTTCCGCGACCTCCCCTTGGGCCGGGGTCTCTGCGGGTTTCTGGCTCCAGACGGTTTCAGGGCGAGATTGCACTATGAACGTGTTTTGCGGAGCAGTGGGAATGTCTCTGTCAATTGCCCACTCAATATCCTGAGGTTTGCCGTAATGTTTTTCGATTCGTTTAGCCAATTCTGCAAGTCTCAGCACTTCTTCATCTGTGACACATGGCAATTCCTGCATTTCAGCAGGCACTTCCTCGTGAACCGTGTGTCCGGTCTTGAGGTCCCTAATGTATTGAACCGATTTCTTGGCGAGGCGTCTTTCAATGATTTTCATTGACTGTCTATCTACGACAAAGTCGTCAGGCGTAACTGAACCAGATACGACGGCTTCGCCGAGACCGTAGTTACCTTCAATTACTATTTGGCTCAGATCACCCGTCACTGGGTTCATGGTAAACATTACACCGGCTGCTCGTGAATTGACCATTTTCTGCACTCCAACGCTGATGAAGACCTTTTCATGCGCAAAGCCTTTCTCATTGCGGTAGAAAATGGCGCGCGGGGTGAACAGGCTGGACCAGCATTTGACTGTGTTTTGGAGGACGCCTTTGACTCCTCGTATGTTTAAGAAGGTTTCTTGCTGTCCAGCGAAAGATGCATCTGCCAGATCTTCAGCCGTTGCGCTTGATCTTACAGCCACGAAGGTTTCTTTCGTGTTCAGTTTCTTGTTCATTTCTTCATAGGCATGTTTGATGGCATTTTCAATGTCTTTGGGCATAGGTGTCGATTCGATGAGTTCGCGAATCTTCTTTGAAGCTACCTCGTACTGAGCTGGGTCATTCTTATCTTTCACCGTCTTGTCTATGATTTCGTAGATTTTCTTGGCTATGCCCGTCTCTTCTATGAATTTCTTGTATGCGTAGGCGGTGATGGCAAACCCAGGCGGAACTGGTATGCCAGTGTGTGTCATTTCTCCGAGGTTGGCGTTTTTGCCTCCCACAGATGGAATATCTGTTTTTCTCAGTTTTTCAAACCACAATACGAGATCTTGCTTCATTTCACTCAACTATGCCCGCCTCTTCAGTTTTCAATTTCTCAA
>CAZHZB010000075.1:0-4926 GCA_964537045.1 uncultured Candidatus Bathyarchaeia archaeon
CTAGAGCGCTTCCTTGACTAGTTCGAGTATGTCTTTGACAACAATTTTGTTTTCAACATCCAAGACTTTGACCGAGTCTTCGAGGGTGGTTATGCAATAGGGACAGGCTACGGCTATCGTGTTGACGTTGAGGTCGAGTGCTTCATGCAGTCGGTTGTTGCTGGGCCTCTTTTCCGGTAGTGCTTCTTCTGTCCAGACTCTGCCAGCTCCTCCACCGCAACAGAAGCTGCTTTGTCTTGTTCTCTTCATTTCAACGAGCTTCAAGCCGTTTATTGATCGCAGAATTTGTCGAGGCGGATCGAATATGTCGTTGCGTTTCCCAAGGAAGCAGGGATCATGGTACGCCACCGTCCGGTTGACGGTTTTGGAGAGTTTGAGCGCGCCTTTCTGTATGGCTTCAGCCAGGAATTGTGTGTAGTGCTGGACGTTTAGGCCAGCGTCCTTGTACGGCTTGTCATTTTTGAAAGTGTTGTAGCAGTGTGGCGACAAGGTCACGATTTTTTTGGCTTCGAACTGTTTAAACATGGATATGTTGTGTTCAGCCAGTTCTTCGAACAGTCCTCTTTCGCCCATTCTGAGCATGTGGTCTCCACAGCACCATTCCTCGACGCCTAATGTCGCGAAGGAGACGCCCATTTTGTTGAAGACCTCTGTCATGTTTCTGGCCGCTTCCTGATTTCTGATATCATACGTATTTGAACAGCAGGTGAAGAAGAGCACGTCTGCTTTCGTGACTGTTGGATACGTATTTATGTTCAGATCTTTTGCCCAGTCCATTCTTTTTGCTTGCGGAGTGCCCATGGGATTGTGGTACTTGTAGACGCTTTCAAGCACGTCTTTCACGGTGCGCGGAATGTTGCCTGTTTCCACTATCAAGCTGTGATCATCGATTATCGAGTCTGCGCAACTTAGCTTCTTGGGGCAGAAGAGTGTGCATGAATTGCACTGAGTGCATAACCACACGTTGTCGGCCATCGGTTTCAAACGCTCATCGCCGCCTTGATCTCTAGAATCGGTCACCCAACGATACGTGGCGGTCAGAGCAGAAGGCCCAAGAAACTTTTCATCTATCACTGCCGGACATGCGGAGTGGCATATCGAGCATTTTATACACAGAGTCAAATCCCAGTACTTCTGAAGTTCATTTGGCGACTGAGTGAATTCGTTAGGTTTCTTGAATTCCTCTTCGGGTTTTATCAAGTGCGGTTTGATTCTCTTGTAGGTCTTGAAAAACGGTTGCACGTCTACCACCAGATCCTTTATGACCGGAGCGTTAGACAGTGGCTCGACAAGCAGCGAATCATCATTCAGATCAAGCACTTGCGTGTAGCAGGCAAGCATTGGTTTTCCGTTGATGTTCACGGCGCAGTCTCCGCAGATTCCCATTCTGCAAGATTGCCTGAACGTGAGAGAGTCGTCGAAATTGTCTTTGATGTAGAGAAGCGCTTCGAGCACCGTGGTCCCTCTTCGAATCGGTACTCTGAACGTTGACGTGTATCTTTTCTCGTTTTCTGGGTTGTAGCGGCTTATTCTGAATTCAACGGTTTTCTCAACATTAGTGCTCATCAATCTCATCCTCCTAGTAAGTCCTCGCGGCAGGCTGCCACTTGGTTATCGTTACGGGTAAGTATTCCAACCTTGGCCCGTCCGTTGTGTAGAATGCGAGTGTGTGCTTCAACCAGTTCTGGTCATCGCGTTTCGGATAATCGGTTCTTGAATGGGCTCCTCGCGATTCGTTTCTTGGCAGTGCGCTTGCCATCGTCACTTCCGCAAGGTCCAACATGTAATCCAGCTGCAAGGCGTTGAGCATTCCCGTGTTGAAAGATCTCCCCTTGTCACTCACTCGTATTTTCTTGAACCTTTGCTTCAACTGCCGGATTTCCTTTAAACCGCTCTCGAGCTGGTCGCCTCTTCGGTAGATCCATGCTTTCTCGTTCATTATTTGTCTCATTTCGTCTCTGATCTTGGGCACGGTTTCTGGGCCTTCGCTGCCTAGGACGTTGTCGAAGACTCGTTTTTCTTCTTCGATAAGTCTCTGCTGAGGGATCTCACGCAAACTGGCGTTCACCGCGTGTTTCGCGGCTTCTTCGCCAGAGACCGCCCCGAAAACCAAGCATTCGCTCGTCGAGTTTGTTCCGAGCCTGTTGGCTCCATGCAAGCTCAGGCATGAACATTCTCCTGACACGTATAATCCTGCGATGGGTGTTTCGGTTTTGATGTTGGCCTTTATTCCTCCCATCGAGTAATGCGCTGCTGGCCTGATTGGTATTGGTTCTTTGACTGGGTCTACTCCGCCCAGTTTTATGGCCACGTCTCGGATCAGGGGCAGTCGCAGGTTTATTTTCTCTTCACCTAGGTGTCTGAGGTCAATAGATATGTACGACCCATAAGGTCCTTTCAGTCCTCTTCCTTCGAGGATTTCGGTCTGTTCGGCTCTAGAGACTACGTCTCTTGGAGCCAGTTCCATTTTCTCGGGAGCATATTTTTTCATGAAGCGTTCGCCGTCGGCGTTTAGCAGGTATCCGCCTTCTCCTCGGGCTCCTTCGGTGATGAGCACACCTGACGGAAGGAGACCTGTTGGGTGGAATTGTACGAACTCCATGTCTTCCAGTGGCGCTCCGGCACGGTAGGCCATGGCCATCCCGTCGCCTGTCGTTGTGTGAGAGAATGTCGTGAATTCGTAGATGCGTTCATGCCCTCCGCTGGCGATTATGATTGACTTGGCGCCAAATCCGTGCATCTCCCCAGTTCTCATCTCTATGGCCGTCAACCCGACCGCAGTTTGATTCTCAACTATCAGGGATGTGGCGAACCATTCATCATAGAATTTGATGTTACTGTACGAGGAAGCTTTGCCGTACAAGGCATGCATTTCATGAAAGCCTGTCATGTCAGCTGCGAAGCATGCGCGTGGAAAGGTGTGACCTCCGAAGGCTCTCTGATCGATTTTTCCATCCGCAGTCCGACTCCAGGGGCACCCCCAATGCTCGGTGAGGACGATCTCTCTTGGAGCACGCTTCACAAAGAATTCTGCGACATCTTGATCCGCCAAGAAATCAGCGCCTTTCACGGTGTCGTATGCATGCAGGTCGAAAGAGTCCTTCTCGCGCATCACTGCGCCAGTTCCGCCTTGGGCGCAAACCGAGTGTGACCGAAGTGGATGATGCTTTGAAATGACGGCTATGTCCAGTTTGCTGTCAAAATCAGCTGCTGCAACGGCGGCTCTCAGGCCGGCTAATCCCGCGCCGATTATTGCCATATCATGAGTGATTTTTTCCATGTTTTCACCCAACGTAATTTCAGTCAGAGACTAGGTTAACTTGGTGTCTGCGTTTTATAGTTTTCCAACGTCAGAGTGCAACTGTATTGATCATATGTATCAGCAGCGTCAAGATCTTACAAGATTTTTATACATCAACGGTGATGCTATTTTGTGATGGTCTGATGTTTGACGCTCAGAAGTTCATCGAAAACACCGTGGAGGAATTGAAGCACAAGATCACGGGAAGCGCCGTTCTCGGGGTTTCTGGCGGCGTTGACTCGACTGTTTCTGCCGTTCTGGTCAACAAAGCCATTGGAGAGAATTTGCGGTGTGTCTTGGTCGATACGGGTTATATGCGGAAGAATGAGATTGAAAACAACGAGAGAATGCTGAAGAGAATGGGTTTGAACGTGCTAGTGGTGGATGCGAAAGAACGCTTCTACCAGAAACTCAAGGGAGTAACAGAACCCGAACAGAAGAGAAAAATTATCGGCGAGTTATTCATCAGAGTCTTCGAGGAAATCGCGAGGAAAGAAGAGGCAAGGTTTTTTGTTCAAGGCACGATTGCGCCAGACTGGATAGAAAGCGGAGGAGGACTCAGAGACACGATAAAATCCCACCACAATGTTGGAGGACTACCGGCCAAGATAGAGTTCAAGATAGTTGAACCTCTGAGAGACCTGTACAAAGACGAAGTCAGAACAGTCGGGGAAAAATTGGGACTGCCCAAGGAGATTTACGAGAGGCAGCCGTTTCCTGGTCCGGGTTTGGCCGTCAGGATTCTGGGCGAGGCTGATCCTGAGAGCACGAGAATCGTTAGGGAAGCATGCGCCATCGTTGAGGAAGAGATTGAAAGAGCAGTGGCAAATAAAGAGATGAACAAACCGTGGCAGTATTTCGCGGTGTTATTGCCCTGCAAGACTGTTGGGGTTCATGGTGATGTCAGGTTCTACGGAACTATGATTTCGGTTCGGGCAGTCGAGAGCCTGGACGGGATGAGCGCGGCTTATTCGAAGATACCGCACTCTGTTCTCGAAAGGATATCGGTCAGAATTACGAACGCGTTGAAGGACGAGGTGAGCAGGGTCGTTTTTGACACGACAAACAAACCGCCAGGAACGATTGAGTATGAGTAAGCCCTTGAAAGTTTATGTTGTGGACAACGGAGGACAATGGACACATAGAATCTGGAGAGTTCTTCGTGAGATCGGGTGCGACACCAAAATAATTCCGAACACCACTCCTATGGATGAGATAGATGCTGACGCCCTTGTCCTCAGTGGTGGAGCACCTCGCATTGCATGGGAATCGCCCAAGCTTGGCAATTGCACAGATTACCTGAATGGATTTCGAGGCCCCATACTAGGCATATGCATAGGATTGCAGTTGATGGCTCTCCATTGTGGAGGCAAAGCTGGACCGGCAAAGATGCCGGAGTATGGGTTGGCCAAGATAAGGGTCGTTGAAGAGGACGACTTGTTCAAAGGATTACCCAAAGAGTTTCTGGTTTGGGAATCTCACAACGATGAGGTGAAAGAGGCACCTGGTTTCAAAATTCTTGCGGTTTCAGACAACTGCGGCATACAAGCGGCAAGACATATAGAGAAACCTTACTACGGGGTTCAGTTCCATCCAGAAGTGAACAACACTGAACATGGCGAGGA
>CAZHZB010000076.1:0-4830 GCA_964537045.1 uncultured Candidatus Bathyarchaeia archaeon
GCGAGAAGTTCATGGAAGTGGCTGTTCGGATTTCGGCAAGTTTGCGTGTTTCATAGACATTACGACCTTTTTCCATGACTCTAATCAAGAGGGGTTCTCCGGCAACCTTTTCATTCTCAAGGCCGATGATGTCTCGAACGTATTTTCCATGTTTGTCAGTCTGACGGAGAATCTGTTTTTTCCCGGGTAGAGTGATCTTGCCCGTGCTTAATTTCATAGTCGGGACGAACGTTCCCCGCTCGACTATACCTGAGAGTTTGTAGACGACATCAATGTAAGGTCTGTCGAAAGATGTGCTCATCCTCGTCCCTACGCCGAAGGCATCAATCTTGGCGTCATTTTTCAATAAATCCGTGATTGCGTATTCGTCCAAGTCTCCACTGGCGAAGATCTTGACGTATTGAAGACCGTGAGAATTCAAAATATGCCTCACCTTTTTGCTCAGGGTCAGCAAGTCGCCACTGTCGAGGCGAACCGCATTTAGTCTGTTCCCCTGCTTCTCTAGCTCTTTGGCGACGACAGCAGCGTTTTCTGCACCTTCTAGTGAGTCATATGTGTCTATGAGCAGAGTTGAGTTGTGTGGGAATGTCTTCGCGAACGTTCTAAAGGCGTCTATCTCATGGTCAAAGGACATGACATAAGAGTGTGCCATCGTTCCGAAAACGGGGATTCCGTACTTCATGCCTGCGAGTACGTTTGAAGTGCCTTCAGCTCCGGCGAGATAGCTGCATCTGGCTGCTTTCATTCCAGCATCAGTTCCTTGGGTTCTTCTGAGTCCGAACTCTATCACTGATCTGCCCTGTGCTGCGTAGATCACTCTCGAGGCCTTTGTAGCCAACATGGTCTGCAGGTTAACCGTGTTGAGAATGAACGTTTCTACCAGCTGAGCTTCAATCATGGGTGCGGTGACTCGAATCAGAGGCTCGTCTGGAAAGACTATGGTTCCTTCGGGCACGGCCCATACTTCGCCAGTGAACTTGAAGGTTCTAATGTATTCCAGGAACCTTTCATTCAGCTTCTGTTTTCTCAGGTAGTTGATCTGTTCTTCAGTGAACCTTACCTTTTCAAGATAAAGCAACACTTGTTCTAGCCCGGCGAAAATGAAGTATGATCTTTGAGGAGGCAGTTTGCGTATGAAAAGATCAAACGTTGCTGCTTCGTTTCTCTTGTCTTCAAAATAGCTTGCGCACATGGTCAGCTCGTAGAGGTCGGTCAAAAGACCCATGTTTGTTTCGTTAACGAAGTCGAAGTCAGGTTTCTTCATGCCGCAGCCTCAGAAGCATTATTTTTGGCTGTTCACTTTAACCTATCTCTCTAAGCGTTGCATAGTGTTTTTCCAGTGAACGTTTATCTGGTTTATCCGCAGCTTTCCATTTTGATTTGGGGAGCTACGCATGTCTATTTTATCAATCAACAAACTCAGACGTCTTTCCCTCGGTTTCCCTATGCTAGACGATGTTTTCACAGGGTTTGAACCTGGCGATTTTGTTGTTATACATGGTAATGCTGCTTCATTCATGTCTTCGGTTCTGTCCGTCCGCGCTCAGTTACCCATCGGGTGTGGAGGTTTAGA
The DNA here is from genome assembly GCA_964537045.1 of uncultured Candidatus Bathyarchaeia archaeon. Classification (GTDB taxonomy): domain Archaea; phylum Thermoproteota; class Bathyarchaeia; order Bathyarchaeales; family Bathycorpusculaceae; genus DASPPK01. The sequence goes on from CAZHZB010000076.1 coordinate 1,574, forward strand.
CTCGTCTACCGTTTTTGTCGACGGCGGCAACTCTTTTAGCCCTTACGAAGTTGCGGAAGTCGCACGCGATTACGGCTTGGCTTGCAAGGCAGCTTTAGACAAGGTGTACGTTTCAAGAGCTTTCACGGCTTACCAGCTTTCATCTTTGGTTCTTGACAGAGTATATCCTGTTCTGCGAAAAAAGAGAGCTAGACTCCTAATCGTTTCAGATGTTGCATCTCTATTTCTTGATCGTGACATGCCCAAAATGGAGGGCAGAGAACTTTTCATGAGAATCTGTTCAAAACTTTCAGAAATCGCATCCGAAAAGCAGACTGTGGTTATCGTCAGCTATTTTCCGCGGAGCCGATCTGGACAGAGTTTGTTCTTTGAAGCTGCTTTGTTCGGAAGGTCCAATGTTCTGATCAAGTTGAAGAGGAACAGGCAAGTCGTGAGTGTCATTTTAGAAGATCATCCTTGCATCAGACCGTTCCGCATGGATTTTACCGCTGATCAACAACGCGATCATGCACGCGCATATGGAGGTGCAAGTCTTGGGTAGAACCGTTCCGTCTTACAGACAAGCGTTAGAAGAAGAGATCATGCGTTGGGAAGGTTTCAAGAGAGCTTTGCGCGATAAAGACGAAGAAGCATTTGACAGAATGATGAACGCGTGCAGGATCTACGCATCAGCGGGCGGAATGGCAACAAGGCCCATACTCACCGAGGCAATGTTCATGTCCATTCTGCTAAGCCAAAAGAAAGAACTCATGGAGATTCGAGAGAGCCTTGAGCGACTTGAAAAAAGGCTTCGTCAGACTTAATCCCGTTAAAGGATGGCTGTTTGACGTTTACCCTTCAGGTCCGGACGAGATTACTGTTTGGCTTATTACAGAAAACGGCGAGCGCATTCGATTCGTTGACAGGTTCATTTACAGATGTTATGTTTCTGGAAGTTTTTCTGATCTCAAACATTTAGCCGAGAAAGCTAAGGGTAACAATCTGGTAGCAGACACACGTCTGGTTGCGAAGAACGCCGATTTCATGGAGCGTTGTACGCGTAAAGTTTTGGAGGTCAGTGTCAAAGATCATACGAAAGTCTCGTATCTTGCTCGAGAACTGCTCAGACTTGGCAAGAATGAAAGACTGCGTTTCTACAACGTCGATGTCACAGTTTCGCAGGCCTATCTGTACGATAAGGATATTTTTCCGTTTGCACACGTGATGGTCGTCGCTTCTGGAAAACGCCTCTGCTACGACTTGCTTGACTCAGTTGAAAGCGTCGACTATTCTCTTCCGCACTTACGTTCGTTATGGCTTAAAGTGGGTGTCAAGAAGGAAGGAGTTACTCAAAAGCTCACTGATAAGATAGATCGGCTTTCTTTGGAATGTGATGGAAAAACGATAGTCATCGATGGTGGCAGCGAGGAGGAAAAGATTCTTGAGCTTGTTAAATCTTTCAAGAATTTGGATCCCGACATAGTTTTTACGGAAGGAGGAGATTCCTTTTGGTTACCCTATCTCGCTCATCGTGCCTTCGTCAACGGCGTTCTGGACCGTTTTATACTTAGCCGAGAGGAGATTCCTCTGAAGTCGATCAAGAGTGGAGGAACTACATTCTTCTCTTACGGTCGAGTTTATCACAAGGCTCCGATGCAAAGACTTTTCGGCAGAGTGCACATCGACGTGAATAACACGTTCATCTATACTGCTTGCGGTTTAGAAGGACTCATCGAGGTTTCAAGAACCTGCAGAGTTCCTATTCATCGATCTTCAAGAGCGTCTATCGGAACTATAATGTCCTCTCTACAGCTTTACACCGCGTGGAAAGAAAACATTCTGATTCCGTGGAAAAAAAACGAGCCAGAGTCCTTCAAGACCGCGCGGGAGCTGCTTGTTGCCGATCGTGGCGGATTCATTTTTGAGCCGAAGATCGGTTTTCACACTGACGTGTTTGAGGTTGATTTCACGTCGATGTTTCCGACGTTGATGTTGACGCGGAACATCTCTGCCGAGACCGTTCTCTGCAAGTGTTGTCCAAACTCTAGTGTTCGTGTTCCGGAGTTGGGGTACAATATTTGTGAGAAGAGGAAGGGTATAGTGCCCAAGACGTTGGAGGTGTTGTTGAGGAAACGTTTGAAGTATAAGGATTTGAAGAGGGAAGTAGAGGATGAGAATTTAAAGCATGTTTATAACATGCGGCAGGCGGCTCTCAAGTGGATTTTGGTGACGTGTTTTGGTTATTTGGGGTACAGGAACGCGCGGTTTGGACGGGTTGACGCGCACATTGCCGTGTGTGCTTTTGCTCGGGACGTGTTGTTGAAGACTGCGAGGATGGCTGAGGAGCATGGATTTGAGGTTATTCATGGTATCGTGGATTCTTTGTGGCTGAAGAAGGTTGACGCTTCGCCTAGGGAGGTTGTTGATTTTTGTCGTGAGGTTTCAGATGCTGTCAAGGTTTCTTTGGGTGTTGAGGGGAAGTATCGTTGGATCGTTTTTCTGCCTTCACGAGTTTTGGAAGGTGTTCCGGTTTTGAACAGGTATTACGGTGTGCTTGAAAATGGCGACGTAAAACTTAGAGGTGTGGAGGCTAGGCGCGGGGATACTCCTGCTTTTATCGTTGAGGCTCAAATGGAACTGATTAGGAAGCTTGCGGGAGCTACGAGTTTAGAGGGTTTTAGAAAGAGGATTCCCGATGGTCTTGGTATTTTGAGGGATTATGCTTGCAGGTTGATTGACGGTCAGTTTGATTTAGAGGACCTTCTGGTTGCTAAGAGGATTTCGAAGGAACCGTTGAGTTACAGTCATGACGTTTTCCAAGCTATCGCTGCTAGACAGTTGGCGAAGGCTGGTTTTGACGTGCACGCAGGACAAACAGTGCAGTATTTGATTGTTAACGCTGAGTCTAAATGGGTTAATGAGAGGGTTGCTGCTGTTGAGTTGTGGAAGCCTAAGATGCGTTATGATGTTGGAGAATATGTTAGGATGCTGCTTTCTTCTGGGGAAACTTTGCTCGGAATGTTCGGATACACTAGGGACAAGATTGAAGATGAAGTGTTGCGGCGTGAACGACAAACGATTTTTCAATAACCGCCAAAACGCCTTAATGGATTCAAGGTCTACGGCTTGTCATTTTCGCGTGATTTTCACCAAAAACACCCCTACCCCCTAGGGGGGGTACCTACTTGTCTTCAGGGCAGAGTTTCTTGCTTCATCAATCAGTGAAGACTCAACTCAGACGCCACTTGAGGCGGCGACCTCTAGCAATAATGAAAGAA
>CAZHZB010000077.1:0-4821 GCA_964537045.1 uncultured Candidatus Bathyarchaeia archaeon
CCTGAAAAAAGCCAACGACCAAGACCCCGTCCTCGTCAACGCAGGCGGCGGCGCACGAGACCTAAACGTCAAAGTCATTCACACAACACAAGGGCCCATGCTCATCACCGAACTGCACGTCGACTGCCGAGACGCCATGGGTGCAAACGCAGTTAACACTATGGCTGAAGCCGTAGCTCCACTCATAGAACGAATGACAGGCGGCCGCGTCTACCTGCGCATAATCTCCAACCTCGCAGTGAAACGATTGGTCCGTGTATCTTGTCTCGTACCCAAAGAAGCAGTAGGCGGAGAAGAAGTGGTCGACGGCATAGTCAACGCCTACGCTTTCGCCGCAGCCGACCCTTACCGAGCAGCAACACACAACAAAGGCATCATGAACGGAATAATAGCCGTAGTAATAGCAACAGGCAACGACCACCGAGCTATCGAAGCCGGAGGACATGCCTATGCAGCCATAACCGACCACTACACATCACTCTCTACATGGGAGAAAAACCACAACGGTGACCTCGTCGGCTCAATGGAACTGCCGATGGCCGTCGGACTCATAGGCGGAGCAGTAAAAACACACCCGATAGCGAAAATTGCCGTCAAAATCCTCGGCGTAAAATCAGCAAACGAGTTCGGTGAAGTTTTGGCAGCTGTCGGATTAGCCCAAAACCTCGGAGCATTACGCGCACTGGCAAACGAAGGAATACAAAGAGGACACATGTCACTCCACGCCAGAAACATAGCAGTCACAGCAGGCGCGCAAGGAGAACAAATCGACATCATCGCCGCAAAAATAGTAGAAGAACGCAAGATCCGCGTCGATAGAGCCAAAGAACTCCTCGACAAGATAAAAACCACTGGAAAAATCTAAAAAGCCTCAGCCAAGCATGTACACACGGCGATAAACAGTGAAAATAATCCCAGGCCCCGCATCCAGAGAGCTAGGCGAAAAACTAGCCAATGAACTTCACGCTGAAATCACACCAGTTTTTCTGAAAACCTTCCCAGACGGCGAATCCTACATCCGTTTCGAAAAACAGAACCTCAAAGGAGAAGACGCCGTCATCGTTCAAACCACAAGCCCACCTCAAGATCAAAGATTACTCCAGCTGATGCTGATGGCAGACAACGCCAAAGACCTCGAAGCACGCAGCATAACTGCCATTGTCCCTTACTTTGCCTACAGCCGCCAAGACAAACGATTCATACCAGGCGAAGCCTTCAGCATAAAGACAATAATCAAACTCCTCGAAAACTGCGGAGTAACAAAAATCATAAGCCTGAACGCCCACAACCCAGCAGTTCTCAAGAACTTCAACGTCCCAGTTCTGGACCTATCCGCTATTCCACTGTTGGCAGAATACTTCAAGGCAAAAAAACTCGTCCAAAACCCTCTGTCACTTTCCATGGGCAAGAAAGCCCTAAGCGTAGCCCAAGAAGCCGACAATATACTTCAAGGCGGATACGACTACGTTGCATCAAAACGAGACGTCGTAACAGGCAACGTAACGCTGGAAGACAAGCCCTTGCCCGTCAAAAACCGCGACGTCATCATCTTCGACGATATCATAAGCAGCGGTGGAACCATGGCCAAAGCAGTCAAGCTTGTGAAAGACAAAGGCGCCCGGAAAGTCTACGCAGCCTGCGTCCACCCGATACTGATGGGCGATTCATACAAACGCATCATAGAGAACGGAGCAGAAGAAATAGTCGGCACAGACGCCGTCCCAAGCCCAGTAAGCAAGGTTTCTATCGTCCCGCTCCTGTGCAGAGTTCTCGCTTGAAGGAGCAACAGTGTGGCAAACCTTTTCTTCTTCCTGTCAGGAGAACACCCAGACCTCCCCGTTTCTGAACTCAAAGCAATACTCGAAACCGAAGATTACCCATACCAAATCACGGAAAGACTAGACCAGATACTGCGAGTCCAAGCCGACCCACAATGTACCGAAGCATTGAAACGCCGAGCGGCCCTGACCAGGCTTGCAGCGCTGGAACTCTTCAACTGTGACGCAAAACTCACCACCATAATCAAAACACTGCAGCAGACGTCACTGGACCAAGCATTGAAGGAAAACGAAAGCTTCGCAGTACGCATAAAGCACGTGCGAACGCACTCTGTAGAAATCAACGGGATGAAACTCGAGCAAAAACTCGGCGAAATCATACTCCAAAACAATCCTCACACCAAAGTCAGACTCCGCAACCCCGACAAAACATTCCTAGGAGTCCTGACAGGCGGAAGACTCGTTTTTGGACTTAGACTGGCAGAGATTCCTGCGAAACCCTTCGTGCAAAGACGCCCCAGGAAAAAACCCTTTTTCCACCCAGCAGCCATGCCCGCCAAACTCGGCAGATGCATGATCAACCTTGCTAAACCCAAACAAAACGAGCTGGTCTTCGACCCTTTCTCAGGAACAGGTGGAATGCTGATAGAAGCCGCGCTTATCGGCTGCAAAATCCTGGGCCTAGATATCCAACGCCGAATGATAAGGGGAACACTGAAAAACCTCAGTCACTTCAACGTTAAACCTGAAGGAATAATCCTGGCAGACGCTCGAAGACCACCAATAACAAAGATAGACTGCATGGTCTGCGACCCACCGTACGGAAGATCGTCAACCACCGTCAAGAGCACGACCGAACAAATAGTCACCGAAGTCCTCCCAGTAGTGCATCCACTTCTAAACAAAGGAAAACGCATATGCATAGCCACACCCAAAACATTAAACATACAGAAAATCGCGGCACAATCTGGCTACAAACACGTGGAATCACACTTCGTCTACATACATCGCACACTAACAAGAGAAATTGCCGTGTTCGAAAAAGTGTGAGAAAATGAGCATGCAAATAATATTCCTAGGCACAGCCGGAAGCATTCCAACACCAAAAAGAAGCCTACCCGCCGTACTCGTGAAACGCCAAAACGAATACATAATGTTCGACGCAGGCGAGGGCGTCCAAAAACAAATGGTCATTGCCAAAACAGGCTTCAACAAGAAAATGAAGATTTTCATAACCCACATGCACGGCGACCACGTCCTAGGTTTACCAGGACTGTTGCAGACGATGGCACTTCTTGACCGACAAAAACCCATATGCATCTACGGACCGACACGAATCACACAGTTCCTTGAAAATCTGAGAGAAACCGTCCAATTCGCACTCACCTACCCCTTAGAGATTCATGAAATAGAGAAACCAGGTATCGTCTGCGACGAAGAAGAATACGTTGTACGAGCGGTACGATCGAATCACTCGATTCAAGGTCTGGTCTACGCTCTTGTCGAGAAACCGCGTCCAGGAAGATTCTACCCAGAAAAAGCCAAGGCCCTCAATATTCCAGAGGGAATCCTATGGTCCAAACTTCAGAAAGGACAAAAAGTCAAACTTCCCGATGATCGAATCGTTAAACCCAAAGACGTAATGGGCCCATCCCGACAGGGAAGAAAAATAGTGTACACTGGTGACACGCGGCCATTCGGAAACCTCAGCAAACTGGCTGCGGATGCCGACCTGCTCATCCACGACTCCACACTTGGCGACGACCTAGCAGACAAAGCAAAGGAAGACGGACACTCGACGCCAAGCCAAGCTGCTAGAACAGCAAAAAGAGCCAAAGTAAAGCAGCTTGTGCTAACCCACATAAGCGCCAGATATAATGACCCAACTGTACTTCTGAATCAAGCGAAAAAGACGTTCAAAAACACAATCATCGCAGAGGACTTCATGAGAATAGAAATCCCACTTCTAGGAGAATAGCTTCCTCAGTCTCTGTACGCTTTCTCCTATGTGGTCGACAGCCTCAATCATCAAGATTCCATCAAAACCACTCTTCTTAACCAACTCCGCAAAACTGCCCCAGTCAATATTCCCATAACCCACACCCAAATGCTGATCACTCTTACCAAGATTATCATGCACGTGAACGTGGACAAGCTTATCTGGAAAAGCCCTCAGAAAACCGTCCAACTCACCAGTGACATTCGCGTGTCCCGTGTCCAGGGCTAAACCAACGTCCAAACCAGAATCAATGTAGAACCTCCTAAACTCTGAGACAGTCTTCAAAACAAAAGGCGCCATCATGTTCTCCAATCCAGCCTTGACACCATGATCCTCAGCAAACTTCACGAGCGATCGGACGCACTCCAGATTCCTGACCCAGTCCTCTTCAGGATGGAAAAAACTGATGCCCGTCATCAAACCAGGATGAAAAACCCACAGTCTGCAACCCAAAGCAGCCGCATTCACGATCGACTCTCTGAGCCTGCGCAAAGTAGCATTCAGAACAATCTTGTCCTGTACAACAATGTTTATGCCTGCAAAAGGAGCGTGAACCGCGAACTCGACATCATAGGAGGCGCCAATATCCTTCAGTTCGGCGGCACGTTTCGTGTCCAAAACATGATAGCCGTCATCAACAACCTCGACATATTTAACTTCGTTTTCTGGAATCGCCTTGACCATCTCTTCGAAAGACGTGCCCAACTTATAGAGCATCGACACGCCGATCTTCATATCCGTCAAAGCCTGACACCGACCGCCAAACTGGGCATTAGTACACAACACTCAGACTAATAAGATGACCCCAGACTCGCAACAACGTTCACGGCGTTCTCATTCACAAAACTTTGTTACACGCACCACTCTTGGGGTAATGGGTAGGCAGTTTGGAGTGCGGCGTACGCACTAGTTGGTTAGTTGGAATGAATTAAACAAAAAAAGAGGCTGTTAGGGTTCTTGATTGGTCATCTTTGTAGGTTGCCCAAACCTACTGAACTTTGCAAGCACTGCTTTCACTGTGTTGAAGACAAGCACTGCGTCCTG
>CAZHZB010000078.1:0-4761 GCA_964537045.1 uncultured Candidatus Bathyarchaeia archaeon
TTGTCTGTTTGAACTGCATCTGAACCACACGGCAATACTCGCACCAAATCCTAAGCACCTTCGAAACAGATGTGTTCTGGTATGCGCGCGTTTTCTTTTTCAGGGTAGTGTTTGTCCTTAATCGCTGCTCATGGACATTAGATTTATTAGTGGTACTGGAAAAGCATTAAGGTTAATGCGCTCTAGCGCGCGTTCTTCTATTTCTGCGCGCGCTACGCATAAATCAATTTCCGTCATTGCAGAATGGACGAAGGTCAACGCTCGACATCATGAATGCAGACCCTGAGGCCGTGGCAACGAGTTGCGACGTTTCTGTTATTCGTATATTGAATTGCACATTGTGGTCTGCGTCAAGTCCTACGATTTTCGTTGTGACGGTTCCAGCCTGTAAACCCTGCGCAGCACAGAATCCACGAAAAGTCCGTTGGAAACTCTTTTATAACGTAACCGACAAGCCGTCTAACACACTGAAAGGTCGGAAAAAATGATTGGCGCAATAGATCATATCGGAATTGCCGTGAAAAACTTGGATGAGGCAATTGTCCTGTACCGGGACGTTCTGGGCTTTCATTTTGAAGGAGTCCAAACATTAAACGACCGAAAGATCAAGATAGCCTCTTTCAGATGCGGCAGTGAAAGCCACATCGAACTTGTACAACCACTGAGCAGCGACAGCACAGTGGCAAAGTTCCTTGAAAACCGAGGCGAAGGAATCCACCACTTCGCCGTAAAGGTCAATAACATCAAAGCCGTGCTTGACGAGTACAAGCTAAAGGGTCTAACCCTCATCGACGAGGAGCCGAAACCAGGGGCAGGAGGCTCAAAGGTAGCTTTCATTCACCCCAAGAGCACTCGAGGCGTCCTTCTGGAACTCGTCGAAAGACCATAAGCCAGCTGCCACAGCCTCCACACGTTCTAAATACCCCTGAAATATTATTAGACAAATCGTGAGTGGAAAAATGAACGCGACAAAGGAGCCCACGACAGAAGACAAGATCAATCAATTGAGAGAACTCAACAAACAAGCCCAGCTTGGCGGAGGACAGAAACGAATCGACGACCAACACTCCAAAGGAAAACTAACAGCTAGAGAACGCGTCGAACTGCTACTCGATCAAAGCAGCTTCAACGAAGTAGACCGGTTCGTTGTTCACCAGTGCACGGACTTCGGCATTGGGGACAAAAAAACACTCGGCGACGGCGTCGTTACAGGTTATGGTACTATTGATGGTCGACTAGTGTACGTTTTCTCACAGGACTTCACGGTCTTCGGAGGCTCACTCGGCGAGATGTTCGCCAAGAAAGTGTGTAAGATCATGGATCTCGCGTTGAAAGCGGGTGCGCCGGTGATAGGTTTGAATGACAGTGGCGGAGCGCGAATACAGGAAGGCGTGGCGAGTCTTGCAGGCTATGGCGACATCTTCTTCCGAAACGTCACAAGCTCAGGCGTGGTGCCTCAAATATCCGCTGTCCTAGGACCATGTGCTGGCGGCGCCGTGTATTCACCGGCCCTCACTGACTTCATAATCATGGTGGACAAGACGAGTCACATGTTCATCACGGGACCAGATGTTGTCAAAACGGTTCTGGGGCAGGAAGTAGATTTCGAAGAACTGGGCGGAGCGATGGTTCACAGCACGACAAGCGGCGTGATCCATTTCATAGCTAAAGATGAGCAACATTGCATGCAAATAATCAAGAAACTGTTGAGTTTTCTGCCCAGCAACTACTTGGAAGATCCTCCTGTTGTGGAGACGGGTGATGATTCCAGCAGAACTGATGAAACTCTCGTGAAAGTCTTACCTGACGATCCCGACAAACCCTACGATGTGAAGGAAATCATCCACCGCATCGCTGACAGCAATGAGTTCCTTGAGATTCAACCGCTTTGGGCACAGAACATAGTGATAGGTTTTGCTCGCTTAAACGGCAAAACAGTCGGAATCGTTGCCAACCAACCTGCTCACTATTCCGGAGCCTTAGACATCAATAGCTCCATGAAAGCGGCAAGGTTCGTGCGTTTCTGTGATGCTTTCAACATTCCAATAGTAACCTTTGTTGACGTGCCAGGATTCCTTCCAGGCATTGAACAGGAGCATGGAGGCATAATCAAACATGGCTCGAAACTCTTGTACGCTTACTGCGAGGCCACAGTGCCGAAGGTCACTGTGATTCTGAGAAAAGACTATGGTGGCGCCTACGATGTTATGGGATCGAAGCACAGCGGAGCAGACATCAATTATGCTTGGCCTACGGCTGAAATCGCTGTAATGGGACCTCATGGCGCCATAAACATCATATTCCGAAAAGAAATCGCTGAAGCAAAAGATCAGAAACAAAAACACAATGAACTGGTGAGCGAATACCGCCAGAAATTCGCGAGCCCTTACATAGCTGCACAGAAGGGATATATCGATGAAGTCATCGACCCAGCCGAAACACGTCCCAAACTCATAAGTGCACTAGAGAGTCTGGCTACAAAACGTGAATCTAGACCTTCAAGAAAACATTCGAATGTCCCGTTGTAGTTTGACGCCTGCATTTGCACAGACGCAGAAGCACGTATTAGATGGACAGTTCAAGATGATAATAGATTAATACACCTTCATCTCACTTTTCAAGTTCCAAGCCTAAAGATAATCTTGAGGTCAAGCTGAGTTTACCTTGAAGCCAGTGAAAATAACCGACACTACCTTCAGAGATGCGCATCAGAGTCTGATCGCTACAAGAATGCGGACTGACACGATGCTTCCAATAGCTGAGAAAATGGATCAAGTTGGCTTTTTCTCGCTTGAAGCTTGGGGCGGTGCCACTTTTGATGTTGCGATACGGTATTTGGCGGAAGATCCTTGGGAGCGGATTCGCCAATTGAAAAGACACGTGAAGAAGACCCCTCTCCAGATGCTTTTGCGCGGTCAGAACATCGTTGGCTATCGCAACTATGCCGATGATGTAGTGGTGAAATTCATAGAGAAGGCGGCTGAAAACGGGATAGACATTTTCCGTGTTTTCGATGCCTTGAATGACACAAGAAACATGGAAGTCGCGATAAGAACCGTGAAGAAAACTGGCAGACATGCTCAGGGCACGATCAGCTACACCATCAGCCCATTCCACACTATCGAATATTTCGTAGAGTTTGCCAAGAGGTTGGCTGAGCTTGATTGTGATTCGATATGCATAAAGGACATGGCGGGCATGCTGGCACCACAGCCGGCGTATGAGCTTATTTCAACCCTGAAGAAAGAAGTCGGTTTGCCAGTGCATTTGCACAGTCACAGCACGAGTGGAATGGTCATGATGACCTATTTCCGCGCCTGCGAGGCTGGTGTAGACATTTTAGATACAGCGTTCTCACCACTATCGTGGGGCACGTCGCAGCCTCCAGTCGAGTCAGTAGTAGCCGCTTTGAAGGGAACGCCCTATGACACGTGTCTGGACAGTGAATTGCTAGATGAAATTGCGGAGTACTTCCGTGAGTTGCGGGAGAAATATTACGACCCTTTGAAGCTGATCGATCCGAAATCTGAGCGAGTTGATCCGTCAATAATAGTACATCAGATTCCGGGTGGAATGTTTTCAAACTTGCTGGAGCAGCTGCGGGAGCAGAAGGCTTTACACAGGCTGAATGAAGTACTTGAAGAAGTGCCCAAAGTAAGGAAGGAGTTAGGATATCCGCCTCTTGTCACGCCGACCAGTCAGCTTGTTGGCATTCAGGCTGTTCTGAACGTTATTTCAGGCAAAAGATACGGCATAGTGCCAAAAGAAATAAAAGATTACGTCAAAGGGCTATATGGAAAACCTCCAGCACCCATCGACGAAAAGATAAAGAGGAAAATCATCGGAGACGAGGAACCAATAACATGCCGTCCCGCTGACCTCCTTGAGCCGATGCTCGACAAGATACCAGACGACGTGAAGCTTTACATCGAATCCGACGAAGATCGCATCACTTACGTATTGTTCCCACAAACTGCTCTGGAATTCTTCAAAAAAAGAAAGGACAAACGCCAAGAAGCTAACCCCAAGATCCAGCCTGAGAGACTCGCGGAACTCGAAGAAGTGGCGGCCCTCTCGATCGCTGCCGTAAACTACCTCCGAAGCCTGTCACGTGTCAAAGCACTGACGCTATCGAAAGCAAAGACCAGCTCATCCAACTGGGTGCTAGCTGCTCGTCAAAGCCAAATTGAAGGCGGTGCCTGAAGATGCCGGAGTACGAGGTTTTCGTCGACGGAAAAAACAGAAAACTCGAACTGACTAAGACCGGAGAAAAATCTTTCTCAATCACAATTGACGGCAGAAAACGCACCGTTGATATTGATTCAAAGGCGTTGAATCTTGACAAACCATTCACTGTGAAAATAGACGGAAAAAGATACCATGTCGAACTGCAGACACCGAACACCGGAAGGGAAATTCCTGTGAAGGTTGACGAAGCAGTTTTCACAGCTGAGATACGGACTCCCGTGAGAAAGACCACGTTTACGACTTTTGAACCAACAACGGCCGCGCCGTCAAAGAAGGCAACTGCAAATAGACAGATCTTGGAAGGAGCTGTCGTAGCTCCAATGACAGGCAAAATAGTTGCAGTCAGAGTGAAGAAAGGAGAACAGGTCAAAGCCCATCAAGTATTGTGCGTCGTCGAAGCCATGAAAATGGAAAATGAAATCCTTGCGCCAAAAGCAGGCACGATCAAAGAAGTCAATGTTTCGGAAGGCTCCCCCGTAAGTGAAGGCGAACCTCTGTTCATAATCGGCTAGA
>CAZHZB010000079.1:0-4722 GCA_964537045.1 uncultured Candidatus Bathyarchaeia archaeon
CTCTTTGCTCTCGTAGAATACCATACAACATAGCCTATGAAACATGCCCACAGAGCGGGCGCGATTATCCACAGGTTGGTCATGAATATTTCAATCATGCTTTTCACCACATGTATTTCTGTTCTGCATAGATACAATATGTCCTGAGGCGGACATATCAGAATATAGAATATGCTATCTTACGATATAAACGTTTTGGAGCATCGCTTACTGCACAAAGAGACTAGAACTGCTGGAGAACATCCTTCTTCTCGACGATATAACCACAATAATGGCACTTCAGAAGCAGAGGTTCTTCAGAACCAACGTAGAACTTGGCCTTGACCGGTTCATTGCTGTTACTTATGCAAACCGGATTAGCACACTTGATGATGTTATCAATAACGCTCGGAAGCTTCACTTCGTCCTTTTTGACAACTTTGTAGTCGCGAACGATATTAATACTAGCATGCGGAGCGATCAACGCTATCTTGTGCACTTCTTGCGGTTTCAGTTCCCGTCCTTCGATCTTGACAATGTCCTTCCTTTTCAAACGTTTGCTCGGAACGTTGATCGCAATGGTGATAGGCGTCTCTTCCTTGCCAGTGATTCCAAGAATCTTCACCACGTCCAACGCGTGTCCGCTGGTAATGTGGTCAATGACCGTGCCATCCTTGATCTTGGAGACGCGCAACTCGGTCTCGCTCATCAGGAAATCCCTCTCAGGAGAAGCCTTATGCAGCGAACGCAGATAAAAGACTTGACCCTCGAACAGAACACGAAATACATGTGTCTCTTTCGTGGCAAATATGGTCAATGCTTATTAACTGTTGTTGATGACTTTTCTTCGAGGCGACACTGTGGCAGGAAAGAAGAGTTGGTCGGAAAAACTCGAGGACAGCAAAGATCTACCGAGGGTTGAAAAAATCACGGCCAAAATGAGCAAGCGTTGGGGGACAGGAACAATTGTGATTCCAGCTCCGAGAGAGGTCGACGAAATAATGAGAAGAGTGCCTGAAGGAAAAGTTACAATGATAAACGAGATTCGCGCGGTTCTGGCAAGGAAACACAAAGCCACGATCTGCTGTCCCATAACTACCGGTATATTCGCACGAATAGCCGCAGGTGCTGCTGAAGAACAAAGAGGGAAGAGAAAGGACATTACGCCCTACTGGAGAACGCTCAAAGTCGGCGGAGAGATAAACGAGAAGTATCCAGGCGGAGTCGAAGGCCAGAGAAGGCTCTTGGAGAAGGAAGGACACATGATAGTTCAGAAAGGCAAGAAACATTTCGTGGCCAACTACGAAAAAGCTTTAGCTACCATCTAGACAAACACAAAACGCGTACGTTCATTATCACTGTCAGTTCACTCTAGTTCTTTCTCAGCTCAATTCTTATCTAGTAGTTGCATAGATTTGTGTTGGGTGCGAAATTGGGGTTTGAAGGCAGAGATGTAATCTCAATTAAGGACTTTTCGAAAGACGAAATCAATCATGTCTTCAAAATTGCCAAGACTATGGAACCACTAGTTGGAAAGGGTTCTCAGATGCTTAGAGGGAAGATTCTTGCCACGCTTTTCTTTGAGGCAAGCACTCGGACGCGATTGAGCTTTGAGTCCGCAATGCAACGATTGGGCGGTTCAACTCTAGGTTTCGCAGAGGCCGAAATATCCTCGGCCAAAAAGGGTGAGAATCTCGCGGACACCATACGGACGGTCGAGAATTATGCGGATGTAATTGCAATGAGGCATCCCTTGGAAGGCGCAGCTCGACTTGCCGCCGAATTCTCACGTGTCCCAATCCTTAACGGGGGTAGCGGTGCGGAAGAGCATCCGACGCAGGCTCTTCTCGATATGTACACGATGATCAAGGAAAAAGGGAAGATTGATGGTCTGAAGATTGCGCTTGTTGGCGATTTGCGTTATGGACGAACTGTTCACTCTCTGGCTTATGCCCTTTCGCTCTACAAGATACAACTCTACCTAGTTTCACCCGAGACTCTGAGAATGAGGCGTGAAGTCCTTCAAACAATAAAGGAACGCATCCCCGTTGTAGAGAAGACGAACGTCGAGAAAATAATTCCGATCGTCGACGTCCTCTACGTTACAAGGATACAGAAAGAACGTTTTCCTGATCCGGCAGAGTACGCAAAGGTCAAAGGTGCTTATAGAATAGACCTTCAGGCGCTGAGCGAAGCTAAGAAGAACCTGACGATTCTGCATCCGCTTCCAAGAGTTGACGAGATTGCGCCGGAAGTTGATAACACGCCTTTTGCACGCTACTTCCAGCAAGTTCGCAACGGAATAGTCGTTCGGATGGCCTTGTTAGCGTTGATACTTGGCGCCGTCAAGTAGTGGTTGCATAGTTCAAACGAATTTCATGTTCCCGCGTAGCGGTCAAAGAACGCCAACGTTCCTATCGCTCCACAGGAAGGACACTTGCGCAGTAATCCGAACCAACTCTTTCTGCAATTCACACAGTGGGTGAGCCTGCGCTCATAGACAAAGAAAGCCACATCATGATTTTCAGCAAGCTGTTTTGAAATCGTCACCAACTCAGCCGGGTCGTACTTGGCATCACCGAGTCCGATCACAACGAGGCTTCCGCCTTCATGCAAGTCGGCTGTCTTGCCATCAAAACCCAGAGTCTCCGATGAAAGTTTTCCCGCGCTAAGGGTTGTTCTACTAGCTGTTGAATAGAAGGGTTTTTCTCTAATGCCTGAAAATTTGGTTTTTGCGATCCCGTACCTCTCCACGTCTGCCTGTGCGAGTCTTTCAGACGCATCAACGTTGAGAAGCAACGCGGTCGAAACGCGTTTTCCTCGTCTTCTTCCAATCTTGTGAATGAAAGTCGAGATGTTCTGCCCAACCTCTGAAGCGAAGGCAAGAGTCTTCTCATCACTGATACTTTTTTCACAGAATGCCTCAACGGCTTCTCTTAGCCCTGCGAGGTTTATTATTCGTGAACAGTTTTCGATCCTGAAGTATTGGTCGCCGTTGCCTCCTTGCATGATGAACGGCAGCATGTTTTGGCCTCGATTTTTCAGGGTTGTGTACTTAATGTCCAGTGCTCGGCTTGCCAGTTCGACTCTTTCTTTCAGAATCTCAAAGAATTTCGTCTTGTCTTTTTCAGCCTCGCAAGCGACTCGCGGCATGTTTATTGTCACTGTTCCAAGCAATCCCGTGCGCAGAGTATCGGTCTCCCAGTCCCCATCGATATCTTGGCTCAGCCGGGAACCTGAGGGAGAAAAAACGTCATGAGTTCGTCCTTTCTTTGACACATTGGCAAATGACACTATGCCTGTTTCCAGTGCCAGCTTGTGTGCTTTCAGAAGCAACGCGTTTGCTCTTTCGTTTGTGAATGTTTCGGGGCGAATATTCATAACGAGGCTTGGACTAGTCATTGGTTTGCGCGCACTTTCTTCATCTAGGACGTCGATCAGTAAGCTCGTCAAAAGTTGCGACTGTTCCTCAAAGTCTTTGTAGGTTCCAGCACGCTTGCCATGAGGACCCAGCGCAGGTTTTCCTTCTAGAAAACGGGGCACAGTAAACTCTAAGCTCAATGAGACGTTCGCGTGTCGATTCAAGTTTGAAACAAAGAGGCGCAACAGTTCTTTGACTCTTGCAGGTTCAACGTCTTTTGCGAAGGGGGACAGGAAAATGTTGAAGTAGCAAACGGTTTGCGAATTATCAATCTCGTTGGAGGCATACAGAAGAATGTTGAATGTCAGGTCGAGTGCTGTTTCAATATCTCGGGGTGGTAGGTAGGAGCGCATTGCGGAGTTGAGTTTTTCAAAGTCCAAGCCGTTCTCTATGAAGAACCTCAGGTCATGATTTATTTCGCTTGGTTTCAAAATCCATGAACTCAGGTTATCAACGTGAAGTGCGCCCGACAAATGCGCGTCTGAAATGTCTCTTGGGAAAACGTTCAGCAGAATGTATTCTTTGAACACGGTCTGTCCGGCTAACTCTGCCACTGAAAATGAGTTGTGAACGCTTTTGTTTCTTGATTCAAGCAGGCTGGTCACGTCGTGAACGGGCACTCCCAGACGTGTAAGCTTGTGTCGGTAGTCCTCAAGCCCATCCTCTATCAGAATTGCGTTGACAACTTCTCGCACGAGAGGTGCCGTCAGGTATTTGGTTTTTGATCGAATGAGCTGTTTCTCTGCTTCTCTGGCAACCTTCTGTGCGAGTTCGGCAGGCATCCTGGCTTCTCTTATGAGCGAGTTGGCAATCTTGTTTGCGTCAAACTCTTCCAGTGCGAGGCGACTCGTGCGAACAAGCGTGCTCTTGGGCTTGAGGGCTTTCTTTTCGATTCTGTCTGCGACATCGATGACCATTTTGCCAAGTTCTGTCAAGCAGTATTTTCTCGTCTCAACGTCAGCCTCAACCAAGTCTGCTTTCAACAGAAACTTGAGATGATAGGCAAATCTTCCTGCGTCTCGGCTTGGATTCAATTTCAGGGAGCCCATCAGCTCCGTGTAGGAAAGCGGGCCCTTGTCAAAAAGAAAGTTCAAAATCTGCAGCCTCAGAGGTGAGGAAACAGCTTTCAGTACCCTTACCCCTCTAACTCGTTGCGGCGCAGACACCTTTCCCACCAACTCCACAAGTGGTAACCGTACTATTTGGCGGTAAGGGTTTAAAGGTGTTAGGGAACACTTATTTTCTGGTCTGAAAACCTCATTGTAAATGACTGGGGCTGTCGGCTAGTTTGGTCCAGGCTATGAGCCTCGGGCGCTCGTGAC
>CAZHZB010000080.1:0-4696 GCA_964537045.1 uncultured Candidatus Bathyarchaeia archaeon
TTATCCACACATTCTCAGTGGCTGCCGCGATAATGCTTGAAATCACGATTTTGCTTAGGAAATTCTGGAAAGAAGGCTTCGCCGTCGGAAACATTTACTCAAGAATAACAACGTACATCATGATCCTCATTCCAGGGTATATTTTCGCGGGAATACCGATGGCTCTGGCCTTTCTCAGCTTCTTTCTATTACCGGCCTTCGTGTTGCCAGTTTTCCTAGTGGCGGCGGCTGTAGAGTTCGCTTTGATGACATTGGTCGTTCTTTACCAAAAATAGCTAGCTTCTCATATCAAGATAGATTTGTGAGCAACAGTAAGAAGAGAAAGAAACCTTCAACTTCTGGTTTTCAGCAAATCGGACAGCCTGTTCGGTCGGAAAGGCAATTGCGTCCACGCCGGCCTTTATCGCCAAGATTTCAGTCTCGCCTCTTTGCTCATCTCTAGGTCTCATGCAGCCCAAGACCAGGGGCGTATCTGGAAAAAGCAGTCTGCCTGCCGCCAATACCCGTGCAATATCCTGCGGTCTCGGAGGTTTGTTTTTTTCCATTTCGGTGTTGCGAATAGGCATGAAAGCGATTACGACCAGTGCGGATGGCGTGTACTTGGAAATCAGTTTAAGAGCCTTCCACTCGCCTTTGAGTTTGCCGTAGTGCAAACCAACGATAACATGAGGCACGAACGGCATCTCTGCCGCGGCCAAAGCCCGTAGCGAATCAGCGTAATCTTTCACGGTGATATCCAGATTGTAGATTTCACGTATGGTTTCGTTTGAGCCTATGATATCTATTAGTGCGGCATCGACTCCCGCCTTCTTCAAAGCGTTTGCAGTCGTGAAATCAACTATTCCTGTGTGGACGAAAACGGTTAGTCCAAGATGTTTCTTGATCTTTGCTATCGTTGTCATGAATCCACCGAGAGGCACAGTTCCGTTGGGCAAACAACCGCCGCTTATCAGACAACCTTTTGCGCCTTTCTCCTTCAGCGTTGCGCATGTATTGAGTAGTTCTTCAGGAGTGACCGCGGAATACATCGTGTTCAACACTATTCCGCCGCAGTGTTTGCACTTCAGAGCACATCCGCTGCCTGTCACAGATACAGTTGGAAAATCGTCAGACGAAGAACAGTAATAGTTCGTTTTATAGTACATGAAGCTCGGTGCATAGAAACGAATTTCCTTTTTCCGGTTCGGCAAGATATCTTGGTCTAAGATTTCCAAAAACTCGTTTTCGCTCGACTGCCGAATAGTACTAGGCGAGAGACTAACCATTTATTCTCGCTTAGGATTGCGCCACCCGTAGATTATTACTTTTCGTAATACTCTTCTCGTGGCTCATCATTGTCCTTTGAAAGCAAAGGCAAAGTATGCATTGCGTCGTCGATGGCGGAGAGTGCATTTGAAACTTTTTCGAGGTATTTATTGAAGTTCAATGTTTTGAAAACGGCCACGCCCCTTTCAGTAATAGCGTAGAGGGTTTTCTTCGGCATGAGTCGTTCTTCAACTAGTCCGTTCTCCGCTAGGAAGCCTAGACGCTGGTTGAGTATACTAACAGCGATGTCCGTTTCGTATGCTATTCGATCGATGGCTAGAGGCCTTTTCATTAAAGCTTCGAGAATCGCCTCGTAGGTTTCCAGCTTAGACCTTCTCACTTTTGAGCACCTGTTTCGTTCATGTTGCCCAGTTTGAGATAAATCAATTATGAATTGGTGATCTTGAGCAGAAAACATGCACCCAAATCCATACACGGGTATTATCAGCTGCTTAAGGTTGAAGACTAGAAACTCTTTAATCCGACATATCGCCTCTGCAAACCTGAAAAATCGTACAGAAGACAGAAGCTGAGGCACCCATGAACACCCAAGTTTGCTTACCCGAAAAAGTTCGCGTTTCCGCAGGTTCTGCTGTGGTGCTAGGCCTACTGAAAGCCAAACTGGACGCGGCGCCTACGACCGCGTACCTGATGACTTACAGAAAGAAGAAGTGTGACGCAAACTGCAGTTTTTGCCCTCAGGCCAGAAGGAGCAGCGGTCGGACAGACCTGCTTTCGAGGGTTTCCTGGCCTAGCTTTCCCACGATCGAAGTGGTCGAGGCAATAGAACCTGCCTTCAAGAGGGGGGCGATCAAGCGAGTATGCATTCAAGCGTTGAATTATCCTGAAGTATTCGACGATCTTCTCGCCTTGGTTGACGCAATATACTCGTTGACGCGGATGCCGATCTCGGTTTCCTGTCAACCCGTGAAAGGAGAGGACATGATCCGGTTAAGAAGGGCTGGTGCCCAACGAATAGGAATACCTTTGGACGCAGCCACAAAAGAAGTCTTCGACAAGACCAAAGGATCTGAAGCAGACGGTCCATATCGTTGGGAAAGACAGTTGCAGGTGCTGAGAGACGCTACCGAAGTTTTCGGAAAAGGAATGGTGAGCACACACCTTATCGTGGGGATCGGGGAAACAGAAAAACAAATGGTCAAGACGATTCAAGACTGCGTTGACATGGGTGTTCTTCCAGGGCTCTTCGCATTTACGCCCATCCAAGGAACGGCGCTTGCAGGCAAAACGCCTCCAGAGGTTAGACAGTATAGGCGCATTCAGGTTGCGCGCTATCTGATTTTGCAGAAGATGGTCAGATGTGAAGATATGAAGTTCAATAAAGACCGTCTGACAGACTTCGGAGTCGGAAGCGAAACACTCGAACGAATAGTGAAAACGGGAAAACCTTTCCTCACGTCGGGATGCTCAGATTGCAATAGGCCTTATTACAATGAGAGACCTGGAGGTCCAATCTACAACTATCCGATGATGCTGACGAGAAGCGAAGTTTCGGAGACTCTAAACGAATTGGGACTTGGCATGAAGAAAACAACGGGCACAAACTAGGCCATGCTTGGCTTCAGTTTACAGAGAATCCTGTGTTGACAGTTTCTTTTGTTTGTCGAAAAGTCTAAATGCTAAAGATTGTCTATGCAGAGCCAAACGGTCGGAGACATCTAGATGGAAGCTCCTGTGGAAGACAAATTGATTACCCTCGAAGAGGCCGTGAAGCTTGTCCCTGACGGTGCTCATCTTTTCTGGGGTGGTTTCGGTTTCCAACGTCCGCCAATGGCTTTCGCTCACGAGCTAGTCAGACAGAAGAAAAGGGGTTTGACGATTTACACGTGCGGCTCGGAGCTTGACATTGACATACTTTCGGGCGCAAGAGTTGTTTCCCGTTATGAGATGGCTTTCTACTCAATCGAAGGAATAGGGCTTGCACCGAACATTCAAAGAAGAGTCAGGGACGGAACCATAGAAATCGAAGACTACTCGAACCTTGCGATGGTGATGCGGCTGTTGGGAGGCGCACTCGGTGTACCTTTCATGCCTTTGAAGAGCATGTTTGGAACTGATATGCTCGCAAAGAAGAAGTTCAGAGAGAAGAAAGCAGAAATTGTCGACTGCCCCTTCACCGGAGAGAAGGTAGTACTCGTGCCCTCAGTTCGTCCAGACTTCAGCATAGTTCATGCACCGCGAGTAGACCGTGAGGGAAATGTGCAGATTGATGGAATCAAAGGGGAAGACGTTGAAGGAGCAAGGGCTGGAAAAAAGGTGATCGTATTGGCTGAAGAGATTGTTGATACCGAGTTCATACGAGCGCAGCCGGATCAGACCGTCATTCCCAATATTTACGTGACTCATGTTGTTGAGCGCCCATGGGGATCCTATCCTATGATGGTCTACAATTATTACGACTTCGACAGAGAACACATCCGCATGTACTATGATCAGTGCAAGACTGAGGAAGGATGGGAGAAATACTGTGAGAGCTTCATAACAGGGGTAAAGAACCACGACGAGTTTTTGCAGAAGATTGGTTTGCAGCGACTCATGAAGCTTAAAGCGAAAAGGCCGTTTCCGTACTAGGAGGAAGAAGAATAATGACGAAAATCGCAAAAGCGGACGAATTCTCTACTCTTGAATTGATGGCTGTTTGCGGTTCAAGGCAGATCAAAAACGGAGAGGTTGTGTTTGTCGGAACAGGGTTGCCGATGATCGCTTCGCTTCTTGCCAAAAGAACTCATGCCCCTCGTGCAAAGATCGTTTTTGAATCAGGTTTCATAGATTCAAACGCCAAAGACTTGGCATTGTCAATAGCCGATTCAAGGCTTGGCTGGCGAGCGTCAGGAGCAATAGGACTGCTTGAAACGCTTGGACTCATGGTTCAAGGGGGCCACGTTGACGTAGGATTCGTTGGTGCAGCCCAGATCGACGGATACGGAAACATTAACACTACTTACATTGGAAGCTTCGAGAAGCCAATGGTTAGACTACCCGGAAGTGGTGGGGGAAATGACATGGTATCCTCGGTGAAGCGCATAGTTGTGATAATGCCTCATGAAAAGAGGAAAATGGTCAACAAGCTTGACTACCTTACAAGCCCAGGTTACCTCGATGGACCAGGAGCTCGAGAAAGAGCAGGCTTGCTGGGCGGCGGACCATCGCTGGTAGTCACTAGCCTTTGCCAGATGGATTTTGACCCAGAGACAAAACGCATTAGACTAGCAACCGTTCACCCAGGTGTGACAGTTGGACAAGTTCTTGAGAACTCTGGCTTCGACCTGAAAATTCCCAAGAACGTACCGACTACAGAATTTCCGACGTGCGAAGAGCTGGACTTGCTCAGAGCAATTGATCCTACGGGCATATACATACCAAGAACTAA
>CAZHZB010000081.1:0-4663 GCA_964537045.1 uncultured Candidatus Bathyarchaeia archaeon
CTTTCGATTCCATCGATCAGCAAAAACGCCTGCAAATGGACCCACTATTATCATAGGGGCTAGACTCAAGAAAGTCGCCAGCGACAGATACATGGCACTGCCGGTTTCGACCGTAATCCACCATACTATCACAAACTGAACGATTGACGATCCCAGCAGCGATACCAGTTGTCCTGACCAGAAGAACAGATAATTCCTGAACGTCGTCTGGTTCTGCAGAGTGTGTTTCTGCTCCATGCTCAGTCGCATCCTTAAGAAAGCATTAGGACTGATCACTCTAGTTAGATATTTTGTGCAGAAGTGACCAGTTCTTCCTCATTACTCATGCTCTAGGCCAATTAGTGCGCGTTCGATTCAACAGATCGAGTGAGAGGAATCATCCATTCGAAGTCTTGAGCTTTATGAGCGAGAACACTTCATACTTGCCTCCAAGTACGTTTCTCCCGTGGAGATATTCCAATTCTATCAGAAAACCTATGCCGACGACTTTTCCACCTAACTTTTCAACCAGTTCCGCATTTGCCTTGATTGTACCACCCGTCGCCAGCAAATCGTCAATCAGCAAAACCCTCTCGCCAGGCTCAATCGAGTCTTCATGGATCTCGATTGTGTCTGGTTCGTACTCTTTTTGATAAGTGAGCTTCACTGTCTTTGAAGGCAGTTTTCCCTTTTTTCTGATTGGAACAAACCCCACTCCGAGTTCATAAGCCATTGCTGCTCCCAGAATGAAACCTCTAGCTTCACTCGACACGATTACGTCTGTGGCTTTGTGCCGAAAATGATTCGCCATCTCTTTCACACTTTCACGGAAGGCGAGTTTGTCTTTCAGAAGGGGAGTGATGTCCCAGAAGACGACCCCCTTAAATTCTGGTATTCGTCGTATTTTCGATTTGAGATCCATTTCCCTTCTTCCCTTCCAAAGCTTTTTCAATTCAAACCAAAGCGTTGCGCAGAGCGCTTTTGCATTCACATTCTCTTTCCGTCGGGATGCAACCGACTGCTTCAGCAATCAGTCTCTTCACTTTCTCCACGTTGGCCCTCATAGTCTTTACAACCTTATCCACACTAACCGGTTCTTCTTTCCATACGTCATAGTCAGTAACAGCAGCGATCGTGGCATAACAGATCTCGGCCTCTCGAGCAAGAACACATTCCGGAACAAGAGTCATACCGACCACGTCTGCTCCCCATGATCGATACATTCTTGACTCGGCTTTGGTCGAGAATCTTGGTCCTTCAATGCAAACATAAGTGCCTGCCTTATGAACATTGATGTTGATGTTGTCCGCCGCTTTCATCAGGGCACTCCTTAACTCGGGGCACATTGGTTCGGCCACTGATATGTGACACACCTTCTTGCCAGTGTAGAATGATTCTTCTCTCCTAGTTGTTCGGTCTATGAACTGGTCGATGAGCACGATGTCTCCGGGTTTGAATTCCTCTCTCAACGAACCTACAGTTGAAGGTGCGAGTATTCTTTGGACGCCGAGTTTCTTGAAAGCGAAAATGTTTGCTCTTGAATTGACGTCGGTCGGTCTGATCGTGTGTTTCTTTGAATGTCGTGGTAGAAATGCTACTTTTCTTCCTTTCAATTCGCCGATCGTGATTGAATCAGAAGGCAATCCATAGGGTGTGCGCATCTTTATCTCTTTAGCCTTCGTCAGAAGTTTCGGATCGTAGAGGCCTGTCCCGCCGATAATTCCGATTTCAGCTTGCATGAAACCTTACTCACAGGTCTCAATTAATAAAAATACCGACTGCAACACTAATAGTTGCCAATCAGACGTGTGCGACGGAAAACGCATGCAGGAACGATTTTCAATCTTGCGTCAATCCAATGGACCTTCTCGTCCATAACGATCTCGTTTTGTAACCCCGAACTCATCTCTTACCTCATTCAGTTGTTTCGATGTGAAAACAGGTCCATCAGCACAAACTCTATATTTGCCGATAACGCAGCTTCCGCAGAGCCCAATCGCGCAACGCATCAAACGCTCGAGGCTCGCCTCAAGATCAATATGGTGCTTCATTGCAGCCTCAAAAACCTTGACGATCATCTTTTCGGGACCACAGCAGTAAATCTCATCAAACTTTTCTCTAGCCAACATCCTGTCCACCAGTTCAGTGCACAGTCCAGTAATGCCGCATGTTCCATCTTCCGTTGAGGTCACAAGCTGAAAGCTGTTTTTCGGGAGCCTCTTCATCTCGTTCATTAAAAGCAGTTCACTTCTTGTTTTTGCACCGAGAACGAAGGTTGTTTGCAGGCCTCGGGCAATCGCTTTTCTCGCAAGAAAAAGGAGTGGAGCGACGCCTGTTCCGCCTCCGACCATGAGCAGTTTTTTTCCTTTTATTGTGAAACTGTTGCCGAACGGCCCTCTGACACCTAGGGTGTCGCCCTTTTCCTTTTCATGCAAGGCCGTGGTTGCCTCGCCCACTTTCTTGACTGCTATGGAGACGATTCCGTTTTCGGATGCGTCCAAAACGCTGAACGGAATTTCGTCGATGCCTGGAATCCAGAGCATGAGGAATTGGCCTGGCTTGGCTTTGCCGCATTCTTTGTCTTTAAACGAGAAAGTCCTGACAGTCGGGCTTACAGTTTTCACGCTCAAGAGTTGCGTGGTTCTCATTGTCCTAGTTGCGGTGTGATAATCCGACAATTTCGTTCACACTCCTCAACCCCTTCCTTTTCAAATACTTGCTTATCCCGCGTGCCACTTTCTCGAATACAGCAGGTCCCATAACGCTTATGGCTGTGCCGATCTGGACAGCAGATGCTCCTGCGAGCAGAAATTCGACCGCATCTTGCCAGTTCGATATTCCTCCGCATCCTATGATTGGAACTTTTACTCGTTCGTACACGCTGTAAACGTGTCTAAGAGCGATGGGTTTAACTGCAGGTCCTGAAAGACCACCGGTTTTGTTGGCCAAGATTGGCATCATCGTTTCAGCATCTATCACCAAAGCTTTTACCGTGTTCATTATCGTCAGAGCATCTGCTCCAGCGTCTGCTGCGGCTTCGGCAATTTCCTCAATGCTCGTTACGTTGGGCGACAGTTTCACAAACACAGGCTTATTGATAGTGTGCTTGACTTTGCGCACGACCTGAATGAGAACCTGTGAACTTTGCCCAATTTCTGAACCTGTATCTTTGACGTGGGGGCAGGAAACATTTAGTTCGATCGCGTCAGCGCCTGCTGCTACAGCCCCACTCGCGACTCGCGCGTACTCATCAGCCGAGAAACCGTAGACGCTCACTATAAGAGGGACACTGAGTGCAGCTTTTGCTTTGCGAATTTCCTGCACAAACTCTTGTATTCCAGGGTTCGGAAGCCCCATAGCGTTGACAAGACCAGAACTGACTTGTACAACGGTGGGGTTGGCATAACCTTCGCGTGGTTTCAGCCCGACCGATTTTGTTACAATCGCGCCTGCACCGCCTTTTGCAATGCTTTCAAACGTCTCGACCGAGTAACCCAAAATTCCAGAAGCCAGCATCGTCGGATTGGCAAGTCTCAAGCCCGCCAAACTGACGGTTAGACTGGCGTTCTTCAACAGCTGTTCACCTTGGCCAGCTTTCTGTTACGATCACCGCTTATATTAGTTCTCCTAGACTCATGATCGAGCATTCTCGCGTGTTCTTGAAAAGCTCTATGCTGCGAAACATTTAATTCAAGTTAACCATATCCGTAGCAGAGGACCTGAAAATGTCTGAAGCGGCGAAAATCGCTCTTCTTCAGGAAGTGCTGAGAGAAGCAAAACGAAACGAAAGAAGCGGTCTTGTAGCATGCATTGTTGGTGTCATCGTGTCTGTTGCTGGGTTCTCAACACCCGCTTCGTTGGCGGGTAACTCGATCAATCTTGGTATTATCGGTATAGTCGTGGCTGCAATAGGGTTTGTCATATACCTCTATTACGCGCGTGTGTATCTAAGATTCGTCGGGCAATTGACATCAATGGTGTCCAAGAGTGCTATCCCCTGTCCACGGTGTGGTAAACCGCTTCCGGAAGGAGAATTTGCATTCTGTCCGTTCTGTGGGTCACCGTTGAAATCCTAGTCTGCGCTGGGCGTACTTCTGAATAGACGATTGTCGTCAAACCATCGTGGTAAGTATCGCGCAGGAACTTCGTGAAAGTGTTTATTAGTGGTGACTCGTGCAATAGTAGTGCTGAGGCGTTCGGATGAAGATTACCGTAGTTGAAAGTACTTTTGGAATCTTGGCTTTTGACGAAGGAAACAAGCTCATAGCCACCGCGCTATTCCCGAAGAAACCCCAAATTGCGGCTAAAGCTCTTGCCAAAACTGAGAGTGGCAAGGCCGCCGATGAAGTCTTCAGTTTGATAAACGCGTTGAAACAGAAAGGCTACGATAGTCTTGTGTTCGAGAACGTGAATCTCGCCAGAGAAGCAGAAACAAAGTTGGGCGTCAAGGTTGAAGTTGTCACGCCTACTGAAGTAGGTCAACTTCTACGTTCCGAACCCGAGAAGTTCGCGGTCAAAGCTGGGTTTGTGAAAGATCCTGAAGAGTTTAGTTTATGGACTCACAACATTACAGTTGAACTTACAAAGCTTCGGGTCAAAGGAGCCGTTGAGAAAAGAGACTTGGTTGTGGCCCAAGCTATCCAGAGCTTGGACGAACTGGACAAAACGATTAACATGCTCATGG
>CAZHZB010000082.1:0-4607 GCA_964537045.1 uncultured Candidatus Bathyarchaeia archaeon
AAAGTTCTGAAAAGCGGAATTCTCACTCACGGCGTTGGCGCAGGCCCTATGGTCAGAGAATTCGAGAATCTGTTCGCGAAGTATGCAAGGGTCAAGTGCGCCGTAGCTATGAGCACAGGAACAGCTGCCCTACATTCTGCACTGGCCGCTGCAGGTGTGAAGCAAGGCGACGAAGTGATTC
This sequence comes from uncultured Candidatus Bathyarchaeia archaeon, assembly GCA_964537045.1. Lineage (GTDB taxonomy): Archaea > Thermoproteota > Bathyarchaeia > Bathyarchaeales > Bathycorpusculaceae > DASPPK01. The sequence continues at coordinate 182 of CAZHZB010000082.1, forward strand.
TGCCGAGTTTCACTTTTGTGGCAACGGCAGAAGTCGTTGTTTTCAACAGGGCCAAACCCGTTTTTGTCGACATAAACCCAGTCACGTACACTATGTCGCCTGAGAAGATCGAGAAGAATATAACATCAAAGACTCGAGCGATAATGCCTGTTGATCTGTACGGGATGCCTGCTGATATGAAGCCGATAAGAGAAATTGCAGATCGAAATGGATTGAAGCTCATTGAGGACGCCGCCCAAGCTCACGGAGCTACTTATATGGGAAAACCGCCTGGTGCTTTCGCTGACGCCGCGTGTTGGAGTTTCTACGGGAGCAAAAACATGACGACTGGCGAAGGTGGAATGCTTACCACAAACAACAGCGACCTCGCAGATACCGTGAGAATCATCAGAAGTCACGGAGAGAAAGAAAAATACATGTCCCTCATTTTGGGACACAACTACCACATGCCTGAAATGGAAGCTGCAATAGGAACCGTTCAAATCAAGAAACTGTCGAAGTTCGTTGCCAAGAGACGTGCCAACGCAAAAAGACTAAGTGAGATCCTTGAAAAAACTGACAAGCTCGATCTTCCGATCGAGCCAGAGGGGTTCAAGTGTAGTTATTATCTTTACACTGTAAGGCTCAAGAACGCCAAAGTTGAGAAAAGAGACGCATTAGTTGAGAAGTTGAAGCAAGAAGGGATTGGGGCGTTCATTTGCTACATCAATCCAATCCATCTTATGCCGTACTACATTAAGTTCGGGAAGCACAGACTTCCTGTCACGGAATCTGCTTCCAAGCAGGTGTTTTCGTTGCCCGTCCATCCAGGTGTCACTCCAAAGCAGATAGATTTCATAGGCGAAACGGTGTTGAGACTGCTGCAATAGTTTTATCACGCTAGGTTTAAATAGAATCATCCTCTAGTATTGACCCCCTTAGTCTGGGGTTTTGAGAGGTATCATTGTGGAGAAACTGAAGGCAATTATAATGGGCGCCGCTGGAAGAGACTTTCACAACTTCAATGTTTACTTCAGGAACAACGATGCGTATGAGGTTGTGGCGTTCACGGCGACGCAGATTCCTGGAATTGAGTGCAGAAACTACCCGCCCGAACTTGCTGGTTCGAGATACCCGCAGGGAATACCAATATACCCTGAAGAAGAACTGCCGAGGCTGATACGTGAACATGACATTGACGAAGTGATTTTCGCATACAGCGATGTTTCGCATGAATATGTAATGCACAAAGCCTCGATTGTGCTTGCAAACGGCGCGGATTTTCGCCTTATGGGTCCGAAATCAACCATGTTGAAGGCCGAGGTTCCGGTTGTTTCCGTTTGCGCTGTGAGAACAGGAGCGGGGAAAAGTCAGACTTCACGACAAGTTGCGAAGATACTGAAGAGCAAAGGTTTGAACGTTGCCGCAATAAGACACCCAATGCCTTATGGAGACCTGACGAAACAGATTTGGGAGCGCTTCGCCTCTTACGAAGACTTGGACAAGTATGATTGTACAATAGAAGAGAGAGAAGAATATGAGCCTCATATCGACAATGGCATAATTGTCTATGCCGGCGTTGATTACGAGAAGATCTTGTGCGAAGCAGAGAAGGAAGCGGACGTCATAGTGTGGGACGGCGGCAACAACGACCTGTCATTCTACAAGCCAGATCTAAACATAGTCGTAGCTGATCCACATCGAGCTGGGCATGAGATGGCTTATCATCCTGGTGAGACCAATCTGCGCATGGCAGACGTAGTAGTAGTGAACAAAGTTGACACGGCTGATCCTCAGAAAGTTGCACAGGTAAAAGAAAATATCAAAATAGCGAATCCGAAGGCTCTAGTGCTGGACGCAGCCTCACCGATAACGGCGGACAATCCTGACTTGATTAAAGGGAAGAGTGTTCTGGTGATCGAAGATGGACCTACAATAACCCATGGAGGCATGCCTTATGGAGCTGGCATGATATTCGCGAAGAAGGCTGGAGCGGGGACAATTGTCGATCCAAGACCTTATGCCGTGGGATCGATTAAAGAAGCATACAAGAAATATGGCCATCTGGGCGCTATCCTACCGGCGTTGGGTTATAGTGGAAAGCAAATTGCCGAACTCAAAGAAACCGTTGATCTCACCCCGTGCGATGTTGTGGTTATCGGAACACCGATTGACCTGCGAAGAGTGATGACCATCAAACAGCCTTCAGTCAGAGTGAGATATGACTTGAAAGTTCTTGGGCCCGTCTCACTTGAGCAGATTCTTGATGATTTCGTGAAAAGAAGTGTGAAAAAACAATGAGCGAAGAAAAAGTCGAAGTCTCACGTGTAAAAATCAAGTTCATCATCGAGAGCGTGGGTGAAGTTGAAGGAGAGCTTGTGCGCTTCTTGGCTCCTAGAACGATTGACATGATCGTTAGGAAACTTCCAATTGAGGGAAGAGCGGCTTTGTGGAAAGAGGAAATCTACTTCGAAACGCCGATCAAAATGGGAGAAGAGAAGGCCAAAGCAAATGTTGAAACTGGAGCGATAGGGTTCTGGCCTATGGGCAGCGCGATATGTGTCTTTTACGGAAAATCACAGCCGTACAGCCCGGTGAACATCATAGGCAAAGTTACTGGAAACTTGGACACCTTCAAGCAGATCAAGAGTGGTACGAAAATCAGGGTTGAAAGCGTTTAGTAGACTAGGGAGCTTTCTCTCCACATTCTCAGAAGTCTTTCGCATTCTTCTGTTACTTTTTTGTCGTGACTTTTCTTCTTGAGTACTTCAAGGAATGTTTTTCTTTTTTCATACGAACGTCTTTCGGCTTCTCCTCCGTAGTACAGTTTTCCTTCAAGGTACTCTTTCATGTGATTCGCTTTCTGCACAAAGAGACTTGCGGCGTCTACCGCATTCTTAACTGCATATTCGTTTGTCCATATTGCTGCCTCTGATTGTCTGAGCTGGGTTAGGCCGTCAATTTCTTTGATGTTGCGAACGTAGGTTCTGAAGAAATCGTAGAAACCTGCAACTTTGACGAGGTTAAGAGCCTTTTTCACGTTGGCCTGGAAGTGTGTGCTTCCTGTCACCTGCAGCTCGTGTTTGTATCCCTTGTCAATCAGCGTTTTGGCTTGTTTGACTTCTTCTTCTGTATAAACCCTCTCGGGGAATTTCAAGCAAAAAGTCGCCTTTGGGCTAACGGAAAATTCGAACGGCAGATCTAGATCATTCGGAGATTAGTCTACTCTGTATATCTTTATGTTGTGGTTACCCGAAACTAGTTGGATCGTGCCGTTTCCCTGCAGTTGGTCGAGAAGGTTTTTTGCAGCACTTATGCGGACGTTGAATCGTGTCGCCACGGTGTAGGGCGTCAGGACGTGCATCTTCTTCAGTTCACCGACTATCTTGTCACTCTTCGCATCAGGTGTGATCACTGAAGAAGCTTTCTTTTCTTTGGGTGCTCCGCCTTTTTCTTTTTTCTTCTTGTCCTTGTCTTCTGAGTCCTTCTTGTCCTGCATTCGTTCCATCTGTTTCAGGTTTAGCTTCTTTTTTCCACCCATGGTGATCGGCTTCCACGTATGAAGTCTGTAGCCTTGTTCTTAAGGATTTTCCAGATCATCAGAGGATCTGCATCAAAGGTAGCGCAGTAGACTCAAATAATGACGAGAGAATTCTGGATGTTCACAAAAAAGAAGGAAAAAAGGCAAATCTGACTATTTGCCCATGACTTTCTTAGCTGCAATCTCGATGTCTTCAGATTTGATTGTCTTTCTTCCCGCGTGCATAGCAAAGTCTAGCGCTTCTTTCGCAATCTTCACGCCGATTTCTTCTAATGCCTTAGCAAGCTCTTTTGCTGCTGCTTCGCTTACTCTGTCCGCTCCAGCCTTCTTGCATAATCTGTGCATTGGGGCTACTGCTAATTCCAAATCAGCCGTAAACAGTCCTCCGTAGCTTCTTTTTCTCTTTAAAGCCATATTTAACGTTTGTTGTTGATTATCCGTGCCAAACGGTCGCAATCCTAAAAACTGGTTTTATTTATTCAAGCAGGTTGGATAATGCATTCTTCAAAACCGTACCTGCTCTAATCCACGACGGAAGAGACTGGGCTGACTTTTCGAGTTGGATGCCGTTGGAGAAGTTATAAAAGGCATGGGAGATGAGTGATGTCTTCAAAGTGAAGGTAAAATGAAGCTAGTTGACGCTCACATACATCTTTCGGACGATGATTACTCAGGTTGCGTCGACGAAATCGTGCAAGAGGCAAAAGCCTTGAGTGTGGTCGCCTTGGTTTCCAATTCGATGGACCTGAAAACAAGCATCGGCAGTTTGGAATTGGCTGAACGTTTTCCAAGTATGGTTTATGCTGCTGTTGGCATACATCCTTGGACTGTGAATGATCTTACGGATGATCAGTTTCAAGAGACCGTAGATTTCATTTCTAAGAAGGCGAAAAGCAAGGGCTTGGT
>CAZHZB010000083.1:0-4583 GCA_964537045.1 uncultured Candidatus Bathyarchaeia archaeon
ACCTTGACACATATTCTGCCTACTTCAATTGCTGGCATCGAGACTTCCCTTCTGAAATGGTATAGAGAAGAGCCTACCGTCCTTATAAGCTCATTCTAAGTCAAGAATCTCTCTATGACATTGTAGAGGATGCTGGTTCCAAACACAAGGTTGTTTATGGAGATTTTCTCATCGATTCCGTGGATCCCCTTCTTTATTTCGCTGTAGGGCACGTCTGCTTGCATAGGTTGAAAGCCGTAACACACGATGCCTTTCTTCCTGAAAAAGCGTGAATCTGTCCCACCTGTCAACATTTCAGGAGCAACATGACAATTGGGATCAAAATCCTTCAGCACGCTTACGATCTGCTCGTACAGTGCTGTGTGTAAGGGGGATTCGGACGGATCATTTGCTTCAATCACTTCAAACCCCAGCTTATCACCATCAGCGTCTCTCAGTAGATTCTTGATTGTTTCCAGCGCCTCTTTCGGAGTCTGCCCAGGCAGAACCCTGCAGTCAAAAACCGCGTCACATTCTGACGGTATGATGTTCTCCTTGACTCCACCGTGAATAATCGTTGGAGTAACCGTCATCCGTAGTTTTGCTCGCATTTCTTCTGCGAGGAACTTGTCTTTCTTTCCGAGCATGTTCAATATTCTATCAGTAGAATCGGGGTTTTTTAGCAGGCTGATTAACGCTTTGCGTCTAGCCTTGTCTCCAGCTGCAACCGCTGTGAGATACTCTCTCACTGTAGGTATCAGAACGATTTTCGGACGATACGCCGCAAGCTTGCTGACAACTCTATTCATGCGCAGAATTGCATTATCCGCTGCTCCTGGTATCGATCCGTGTCCAGGCGTGCCTCTTGCTTTGATCTTCAACCACAAGATTCCTTTCTCTGCCGTCTGGATTGTGTACATTGATTTGCCGTCGATTGGCACTGCCAGTCCTCCGCCTTCGTTTATGATGTAGTCTGCGCGGATTTTTTCAGGATGGTTGCGGGCCAACCAGCCGGCTCCTTCTTCTCCTCCCTTTTCTTCGTCAGCTGTTGCCGCCAAGATTATGTCGCCTTTGAGTTTGACTTTTCGTCTTTTGAGACGTTTCATGATCGTCACTTCAATGGCCGTCATTGATTTCATGTCTACGGCTCCACGTCCCCACACGAAACCGTCTTCTATCACTCCGCCGAAAGGATCAACGCTCCACTCTTTCGGATTCGCAGCTACGACATCCAAGTGAGACAGCAAGAGAATGCTCGGTTTTTCTCCAGTTCCCTTCAGGCGCGTTACGACGGAGCCTCTTTTAGGCTTAGATTCATACGTCTCGCAAGTGAAACCATCTTTTTCAAGGTTTGTTGCCAGAAACTCAGCTGCCTCCGTTTCGTTCCCAGGAGGGTTAGTCGTGTCGATACGAATAAGCTCACTCAGGAGACCTGCGACTTCTTCTCTTGTTTCTTTCAACAGTTTGAACGGACACATTGATATTCTCGTCCTTTTCCACTCATTCTAGCTTGCTGACTTGATAGTCTAGTATAGAACGCATCAGTGGGCTTAAGCTTTAATATCTAAATCCTAATGGTTATTCAGAAACAGGGTTCATTTCGAAGGCCGCTGGAGAACAGGGGAAGGCAGACTAGATGGTCAGTCAGCAGGATCAGATGTTACCACGATTGCAGGAAAGTTCAGGCAAAGTCGTCGGCCTAATTTCTGACACTCACGTGCCTGTGCGTGCAAAGGAGATTCCCAAAGGAGTTTTCAAGGTTTTCGAAAATGTCGACTACATCGTGCACGCAGGTGACCTGGTCTCATTGTCCGTTGTTGACGAACTAGAACAGCTTGCACCCGTCCTAGTAGTTTATGGAAACATGGATGGACCTGAAGTGCGTGGAAAGCTGCCGAAAATGAGCTCCTTCAGGATCTTTGAATGGAAGATCGGGGTGACACACTATCCGGGAACTCGTTTTGGAGGTGGAAGACTGCGTGAAATCGCCAAGACCAACGGCTTTGACGTTCTCGTTTACGGACACACTCATAGCTCGAACATGAAGTGGGAGGGAGATATTCTATTCATAAACCCAGGGAGCCCTACGAATCCAAATCCTCCGTTCATTGTCAAACCCAGCGTCGGCTTGCTCAGAGTAACGAAAGAAAGAATCGTGCCTGAAATAGTTCAGATCTGAATGAGCAGCAAATTTACGATTCACGTCTCGCAAATTCGCCATCTGCCATACTGTAAGCCTTTCATTTTAACTCACCTCTCCCTTTCCTTGTGATGTTGTTTCGTAGTGAGTCTTAATAGGAAAGAGCGCAAAGTCGTGGGATTGCGGTCGTCCTCAATGGAAGTCCAAAGTGTAGAACGTTGCAAAAACCCCTGGAATGATGAGTGTAAGAATAATGATATCGAATTATACATCTACATTCGGGGAGAAAGGCTTCCAATCTGTAGGCAGTGTTGGAGCAAGATGGCCGATCGAGACGTGGAGTGGTAAGACATGGAAGGTTTCGGTTTAAACACGGCAAAATCCTTTATCAATAGAAATGTCAATCTGCACCTCAAAGATGGTTCAGTCATAGTCAACGTGCGAGTATCAGAGATAATGAAAGACGAGCTTAGGCGGGAGAGAATCCTCGCTTGCGTTCCCTATGGCAACAGGACCACGTTGAGGGTGCCACTGAAGAGCGTCGCATGGGCTGAGCTTCTGAACCTCAGCTTCATATTGACCAGTGGCTAGAACTCAAACTTGCGAAACATAGATTAGAAAAGCAGCGCTTCAGACTAGGCCATGCGTTGTTCTCATTGCGGTATCTGTTGCAGAGAAACTGAGATGCTTCTTTCCGACGAAGATGTACGACTCCTTGAGAAGGCAGGATACGACAAGTTTAGGTTTACACGCTGCGACAAACGTGGCTACGTGTTGTTGCGAAATCGCAGAAGATACTGCTTTTTCTATGATGTGGCGCAACGTCGGTGCAAGGCTTATTCAGTCAGGCCTCTTGGATGCCGTTTATACCCGGTAATTTGCACCGATGAAAACGCCGTTATTGTCGATCATTTGTGCCCAATGAGGGGAACCGTTACAAAGGAAGAACTGCACACGAATGGTAAGAAAGTTCTTGAACTTATCCAAAGGATTGATCTGGAGGCTAAAGAACGAGCGCAGACGATGAAGTGATGGTTCTTTTGACATAAACCGTGCAAAAGATCTTATATAAACCGCGAGAAATTACCTGTTTGGTGAAAAAATGCCTTGTACAGTCGTAGTCGGTGGTTTCTGGGGAGACGAAGGAAAAGGCAAAATCATCTCTTACCTGGCCCTCAATGACAAAATCGACTTCTGCGTCAGGACAGGCTCTGTCAATGCAGCGCATACTATTTGGCATCAAGGGAAACGGTACGCATTGCACATGGTCCCAGGCGGTTTCGTCAATCGAAAATGTCGATTGCTAATAGCAGCAGGCGCTAACGTTCATGTCGGGCAGTTTCTGAAGGAAGTTGAAGAAACGAAAGTGAAGGACCGTATCGGCGTCGACAGTCAAGCCTCGATAATTGAAGAGAAACACTCGACTCAGGACAAAGCGAGTGCACATTTGAAGGGCATAGGTACGACGGGCTGGGGAGTAGGGCCTGCGATCGAGGAAAGAGTTCGGCGAACAGCAAAACTGGCGAAGGACGTTCCTGAACTGAAGCCATATCTGGCAGATGTTTCAGCAGAAGCTAATGAAGCAATCAGAAAGAATAGAATGGTGCTGCTGGAAGGAACGCAGGGAATCTTGCTGTCGCTCTTTCATGGGACTTATCCGTACGTTACTGGAAGAGACACTAGCGCCTCTGCCGTTTGCTCCGAAACAGGTGTTGGCCCAACGAAAGTTGACGATGTTCTGCTGGTTCTGAAATCGTTCGTCACTCGCGTGGGAGCTGGACCCCTGCCTGGCGAAATATCCAAAGAAGAGGCCATGAAAAGAGGATGGTTTGAAACCGCTTCTGGAACAGGTCGTGATCGACGCGCGGCGCCCTTCAACTTCGACCTTGCCAAACGAGCTGTGATGATCAATGGCGCAACTCAGATAGCTTTGACTAAACTTGATGCGGTTTTTCCGGAAGTCAAGAGTGTTAGAGCCTACGAAGAGGTTCCGAAAGAAGCCAAACAATTTGTAGCCAGAGTAGAGAAGGAAACAGGCGTCAAAGTCACGTTCGTGGGCACTGGACCTGATGCGTTAGACCTCATCGACAGGAGAGAGTAGCTGCTTCGGAAACGGCGCGTGTTCAAGTTCTTCTCTGATGCGAAACTCTTAAGAAGCTTCATCTAGCTCTGTCTTTGAAAGGTGTTAGAGATGGTTGAACATCGTGCAGGAACCTCTACAGCGGTCGTTGCGCTGGTACTTGTTGCAGGACTGTTGATTGGAGGTTTGGTGACTTCTTACGTGTTCATGCGAAGAATAAACGAATTGCAGAGCGACCTCGGGAACCTTTCCAGCCAATTATCACACATTTCAGGAAACCAGACTTTTTACAATCAGACTATAACAGTCTATCAAAACGAAACCGCACTAGCAGAGATGTACCAGAAGACAAAGGATTCGGTGGTTCTTATTCGAGGAAATACA
>CAZHZB010000084.1:0-4580 GCA_964537045.1 uncultured Candidatus Bathyarchaeia archaeon
TTCAACAGAGACCACAAAATGAAAGACTCGTACTTCAAACGAAAAGTCGAAGCCATAAAAGTTGGCAAGAAAAGTATTTCACAACTCCTTTCTGAAATGGGCAAAACTGCCTACCAAGGAAGAAAACTTGGAGAAGCAGTCGACGTTTGGGAAGCAATGCTCAAAGAAAAAGAACTCACCATCGTCATGGGCTTCGCAGGCTCAATGAGCACCGCAGGACAATGGACAATCATCAACTGGCTCATAGAAAACCGCTACATCGACGTACTAGTCTCAACAGGCGCAAACGTTTCAGAAGACATCGTCGAAGCCATGGGCTTCAGTTACTGGCAAGGCACACACTTCGGCAACGACCAAGAACTCCTAGAAGCAGACGTGAACAGATACTACGACGTATACGGAAAAGAAACCGACTACCGCGAAATGGAACTCCTAATGACCGAAGGACTGATGAAACTCAAGAAAAACTACCCCTACACCTCCGCCGAACTGCTCTACCAGTTCGGCAAATACCTAAACAAAAAAGGAGTCAAAAGCATAGCCGCAACAGCAGCCGAAAACAAAGTACCCATCTTCTCACCCGCACTCGTTGACAGCGCCTACGGCGAAGCCTTCCTAATGGCCAAAAACGAAGGACACAAAATCGTCATAGACTCAGTCAAAGAATTCGACCAATTCGTCGGAATCGGCGAAAAAACCAAAAACGTCGGCGTCGTCTACATAGGCGGCGGCGTCCCCAAAGACCTAACCCAACTCATAGCAATATCCGTCTCACCCAAAACAAAAGACCAAGGAGTACCCGGAAGAAAAGGACACATCCGCAAAGGACTCAAAGAATACTACTACCCACACAAATACGCCATACAAATCACAACCGACTCACCACAATGGGGAGGACTATCAGGCTGCACACTGGAAGAAGCCATAAGCTGGGGCAAAATCGACGAAACCGGAAAAAGAGCAGTAGTCTACTGCGACGCAACCATAGCCTTGCCACTCATAACCCACGCGCTATGCGAAAGAGTGAAAACAAAGAGAAAAGCACCCGACATGTCCTGGATTTTCAGCGACGTGTCCTAACTTTTGCAATCCTCGCCATCAAAGCGCTCACCATTATCGGCAAGATAATGGAAGCATCCCCCTCAATCATCGCTTTCTTCGCTCTCTCACTGATTTTTCCCCAAGAAACCGCTTCCCGCGGCCTAGCACCCGACAAACTACCATCCCACTCGTCGGCAGTACTTATGTAAACAGCATAATCCAATCCATCCTTGAACTGGTTCCACCATAAAGTGTGATGCTTCGAGATCCCGCCACCGATCAACAGGGCTCCAGTTTTCTTGGCATCGAAAACGATTCCGCTGAGTTCACCTGAATCCTTCAGCACATTCAGTCTGAAGTCGTGATCCTGTGAAAAAAGCCAAGTCTGGTATCCGACGGCTCCGTCAGTCATGCCAGGCACGTACACTGGAATATTATTCTTAGCAGCCCAGTAGAGAATTGAAGTCTCATTACACAAGCGTTTTCCGATTTCACGACACAATTGACTCGGCGAAACCTCTCTAACTCCCTCTTTCCACAAATCCTGAAGCAGAGACTGCATCTTCTTCTCAATTATCACACCATAACTCTCATTCGGAACCAAAACGTTTCCCAAACGATTGATCCCTTGCCCTCGAAGCTTCGCATCGCTCATCAGAAACGAACCCTTATAATAATCCCTCCAACTCCTCGCCAAATCATGATCAACGGTACCACACGTCGTGACAACAACATCAACAAGCTTCCTCTTCACAAGCTCCTTCAACGCCCCCCTGGTTCCCGTCGCCACAAGGTTACCCGTGAAAGAAATGAACTTCACACACTTCCTGTCCTCAACCATCCTCTCCAGAATCCTCAAACCCACAGCCAACTTCCCAGCCGTGAACCCCCAGGCTTTATCCATCTGTGAAACGAGTTCATCAACCGTCATTTTGTCCGAGAAACTGTAGTCTTCCACCTTTTCTTTCAACATCAGATCTTTCCACCGACCGCCTCAAGATACGTCTTGTATATCTGCCCCGCCGCATCCTTGATAGCCTGCTGCTCATCCTTGGTAAGCCGTTCCCACAAGTCAGGCCCAAGCGACTTCGCTATCCTCGCCGGAATCGTCACGTACACAGGCTCAGGAACCGTCTCAAACTTCATAGGCCTCGAATACGCCATCACCTTTCCCGTGTTAAGCAAAATGCCCCGAATGATCTCGATGAACGAACCAGCTGGCCCATACCTTGTACCACCCAGATAGGTTATGACCTGTCGACTCACTTCCTTCACGTAATTGTCGCACTTTCCCTTGTCAAGAGATTTCCCAGTTTTCTTCAAGTACTCGTCAAGCGGCAACCCATCAATTTTGACAGTGCTCCACAACAGAACCGCCGCTTCTCCATGTTCACCCGCCGCATACGCTTCAACAGAACCCATCGGCACCTTCAACTCACGGCTCACGATAGTCCTGAACCTCGAAGTCTCAAGATTGGTACCAGTTCCAATAATGTGTCGTTTACCCTTCGCCGTCTTATTGGCCAAAGTAGTCATAGCATCAACAGGGTTAGTTATGACGAAATACCATGCTTCAGGATTGTTGTCAAGAGTCTCTCTGACCGCCTGCTCCACAGCCGACGCGTTCTTCACACCCAAGTCCCTCCTGCTCATATCCGGCGTTCTCGGAAAACCAGCAGCGACAACAATAAGCTCAGCATTCTTGAGGGCTTTGCTGTTATCATACGCGTTTATCTTCAAATCGATTCCGTGGCTTGCAAGCGCGTGATGCAGCTCTTCTTTCATCATCTCCGCAACTTTCGGCGCTATATCGACCAGTGAAAGTTCAGTCACGTATCTCTCAAAAGCCAAGCTGAACGCAACCTGCCCACCCGTTCGGCCCGTACCGACAACTGCTACATGCGTCATACAATCGCTTCCGCTACGCAAATGGGTTCAAGCTTTTAATAAAACAATCGCATCAAAACCGAAACCTAGTCAACAAGAAATTCTATGATCTTTCCGTACAAGTCTTTGTTTCTAGAATCCTCGTATCCCTCATAAATGCTCGGGTTGTCGTTGACCTCAACCACCACGTAGCTCCCATCCGCCAGTTCCTTGATATCGACCCCGTAGAGCCCATTCCCAATTATGCTGCACGCCTTGAGCGCAAGATCCTTCAACGCAGCAGGCGCGTTTTCCCTTCTAAGCGAGAAAGTCCTGCCCCAGACAAACGTCGGTTTTCCCCGAAGTTTGGCCCCGTGCTTCCATCTGCCCTTCGGCATCATATACTTACACACGTAAAGCACCTGATTGTTGAGCACACCAACTCTCCAGTCAAACGCTGTCGGCATGAAGGCCTGAACCGCAAGCATGTCAGATTTCCTGAGGAACCTCTTGGCAACATCCCGGAAGCTAGTTTCGCACGCCACTTTCTCAACGTACCTCGAGAAACTCGTGTAAGGCGCCTTAACCACAACAGGCTTTCCAAGAGTTCGAAAAACTTCCATAAACCTTCGATGATGCAACTCATCTTTATTGATGAAAACAGTCGGAATACGCGCTATGTCATGCTTCTCGAACAGATCGTACAGATGGATCTTGTTCCCGCATATCTGTATCGATTCCGGATCATCAACCACCTTCAACCCCAACTCCGCGGCTGTCTTGGAAACGACGTAAGCCGTGAAGAGCGGGTCAGTGGTTGCCCTGATGAAGACCGCGTCATATTTCGGAATTTCCGATATTCCATCTCTGAACATGAAGTTGAAAGAGTGTCCTCTCTCCTCAGAAGCGCACCTGAAATTATCCAGGGCCCGCGCCTCCCTCGCATCTGTAAAATTATACTTCTCAACAAAACAGGCTATCCTAGCCAACTAGGTGTTCACCTTGCTCGACATCCGAAAAATCTCTGCCGAAACCATTTCCAAATCGGAAGGAAAAATCTCTTCAGTTCTAAGAGGCTGAAGCCCACACAAGTAGGCTTTACCCTGAACCGTCTGAACGTGCAGCTTGCACAAAGGAATCCTGAAAGTCTCATACACTTTCTCAGAAATTGCTGCAATCTCTCCCCCGTACTCACACTTTCCAAAAATCGTTTTACAGGAAAGCATCTCCCCCTTCAAAGGTTGTACACAAACCGCAAACTTGTAGTTCATGCTCAAACTCTTAACAGCCCTGTACAAGGCGCTTCTGTTAGCTGCAACCTTGTAGCCTTCATAAGAGAACGGGTTCACCGCGAAGACCACCACAGGAAAAGCAAACTCGGCTGTAATCTGTTTGACCGAGCTTGTCGTCACATAGGACAACGTGGGAATACCCGCTTTTGAAGCTTTAAGTAACAAAATAGGCGTCCTGCTGGCATCAATCATGTTTTCAGTTGAAGGAATGACCTCGTTGCCTAAAACCTCCGCGTGCATTGACACATAATAGCCCGTTTTCAAATAGCGATAGTCGTTGTTCAGATTGAGAGTAAAACCTTTAATTGACGATTTGAGGAACGCGGAAGGTTTCATCTTCGGCAAATCTGTCGTTAGGTCGATGTTAGAGACGACCAGCAC